>NZ_JAMBLN010000021.1:0-79108 GCF_023337025.1 Mediterranea sp. ET5
GTTTACGGTCTCAATGAGGCAAGAATGAAATAAGTTTTAAATCACGTCATTGGAGTTATGAATAAATGGATCACTTTCTTTCTGCTCATCACTATTTTGGGAGTATCAGCTTGTAGTGAGGATGAGCGCCAGGATGATAGAGTTGTTGTGGAGCCGGAAGCTCCGGTTGATGAGGAAATCATATCCGAAGAAGATATTGAATACTATGATTTGTGTCCTTTTGAGAAATATGCCATCAGCAAGGGGTATGTTGTCGATGAGAAGGGTAATATATGCTATGATGATGGTTCATTGCTGCCATCCTATGATGCCGCACGTATATGGTTGGAGGACGTCCTTGATAAAGGAGACCCGAATTGGATAAAGTTTGAGTCCGTGCCCTACATGGCAATTTATTCGTTTGTCCTGTCTCCGTTTACCGATGACATTCGTCTGGTACGCAATGGCTCATCCGGTCCGATGTTCAAGGAGGTTATACCCGAAGATGAGTTAACCCATATTGTCCAATCCATGCAGTCCGGTGAAGAAGTACGCTACGTACTCATTCTAGCAAATATCCACAAGAAAGGTCTCCAGAAAGTGGAGTTTACTGTAAGAAAGCAATAACACATGGGCATGATGAATAAGCTTGTTGACGGGCGATAAGGAAATTGCCAAAGTGAGAGTCTTGGAGTGCTACGTGGCATACTGCATTGCCGAAGGATTGGTCCGTTGATGCTCGAATATCGGCGGTAGTGTCATGTTCCTTCGGAAGCCTTCAGCCGGACGTTTTTTGGGGTGGGGCAGGTGAGGCGGACGTTTTTTACATATTTCTTGAAAAAAAGCGGGCGAATGTTTTGCAAATGTCAAATAAAGCCCTACCTTTGCATCGCTTTTGAAACAAAAGACTTCGGGCGTTTAGCTCAGCTGGTTCAGAGCATCTGCCTTACAAGCAGAGGGTCGGGGGTTCGAATCCCTCAACGCCCACATCTCCGAAATTCAGTCTTTTGTTCCGATAATAAAGCAATCGGGCGTTTAGCTCAGCTGGTTCAGAGCATCTGCCTTACAAGCAGAGGGTCGGGGGTTCGAATCCCTCAACGCCCACGAAAGTCGAGTATAGCTCGACTTTTTTTGTTTTCTGCCCCTCCCTTCTTTCCTGGCGGAGGGGTGTCCTCTAAAATTTCCGTCCATGAATGCAAAACATTTCTTTTTAGCCGGTCTCTTCTTTCCCTTATTAATATGTTTTACCGGATGCACGGCGCGCAAGGTCGTCGGCAGTCCGGAAGAAAGGCTGGAAGCCGAGGTGCGTGTGAGCCGGGGCATCCCCTTCCTGGATATTTACGGTGCCGACAGGCAACGGGTGGTGTCCGTCCGTCTGGGGATGAACACATCGGAAGGCTCCTTTGAGAAACGCATCAAGATCGAGGCGCAGCCCCAGGTGGAGGCGGTGCGTTCCGTGTACCATCTGTCGGCGGGTAAACGCTCGGAAGTCGATGCCGCACGGAACAATGCCGTGTTTTCGTTGGTCAATGCCGACGGCTACCGCCTCCAGGTGGAAGTAGGCATCAGCGAGACGGGGGTAGCCTTCCGCTACCGCATGCCCGGCAAGCGGAACATCCGCGTGCTCGATGACTACACGGCTTTCACGTTCCCCAAGGAGGCCAAAGGCTATTTCCTGCCCATCTCGGAACATCGCCGTGCCGACGGGAGCATCGTCCCCCGTTACGAGGCTGCCTATGAAATCGGCGTGCCCATCACACATACTTCCGCCGGTCATGCAGGCTGGTGCTATCCCGCACTGGTGCAGTCGTCCGCAGGCAAACAGACCTACTGGACCCTGCTGACGGAGACGGCGGTGCGTGGCAACTACTGCGGCACCCACCTGGCAGAAGGCGACAGCATAGGCAACCTGCGCATCGCCTATCCCGAGTCCGTGAAGAACGGCAGGAAGACGGTGGACTACCCCGTGTTCAACAATGCAACTCCCTGGCGCGTGCTGGTCGTGTCGCCTCGCCTGAGCGATGTGGTGGAGAATACGTGGGCGACCGACCTGGCGACGGAGGAGTTCAAACCGACGAGAGCCTACCGTCCCGGCCGTGCTGCCTGGAGCTGGTTGCGCTACGGCGACGAGGCTACGACGTATGAGGAACAGAAGCATTTCATTGACCTGGCAGACACCTTGGGCTTCGAATATTGCCTGGTGGATGCCTGTTGGGATGTCCGTATCGGACGCGAACGGATGGCAGACTTGGCGGCATACGCCCGTGAACGGGGCGTGGGGCTGTGGCTGTGGTACAACTGCAGCGTTGACAAGAGGGGGCAGGCGAAGACTCCCAAGGGATGTCTGCGGACGCACGAAGACCGTCTGAAGGAGATGGGCTGGCTGAAGAGCATCGGCGTAGCAGGCATCAAGGTCAATTTCTTCGGGCACGACCAACAGGAGGCTCTCCGGTTCTATGAGGATCTGGTGGAGGATGCCAACAGCTTCGGGCTGGCTGTCAACCTGCACGGAGCCGCCTTGCCGCGGGGCTGGGAGCGTATGTACCCCAATGTGCTTACCGCCGAGGCTGTGATGGGGATGGAGCGTGCCATGGTCGACCGCCAGGTGGAGGACGAACGTGCCCGCCACATCGCCATGCTGGTCTTCACGCGCAATGTCGTGGCTCCTGTCGACTTCACACCGGTTGTGCTTGGCGAGCAGCTGGGCATGGACGGCGGACGTCCGGTGATGCGCTCCACGACCGCTGCCTTCGAACTGGCACTGCCGGTGGTGCTTCACTCTGGTGTACAGCACTATGGGTTGGTCCCAGCTGACCTGGAGGCATTCCCTTCCTTTGTCTTCGACTACCTGACGGACGTTCCCGCGTCCTGGGACGAAACACGTCTGATTGACGGACGTCCCGGAGAATATGCCGTGCTGGCGCGACGCTCGGGAAGCCGCTGGTTCGTGGCGGCAATCAACGGACGGAAACAGCCTCTGCGGCTGACGCTCGACCTGTCGTTTGCCGGACAAACACACTTCCGTCAAATCTCTTCACGGGGAAAGAACGGAGTGGACTGCCGTCCGGTGGACACCTCCCGCCTCCTGACTGTGGAAGTCGGTGTGAGCGACGGTGTTATTTTTTATTAGAAATTGGGAACATTACGAACTAGTATATAGCAAAATTCCTACCTTTGCACGAAAATCGCTAAATCTATTATTAAATGTCTGCAACGAAGAAGATAAAGACCGCTCTGGTGTCGGTCTACCACAAAGAAGGTTTGGATGAGATTTTGACCAAACTCCACGAAGAAGGTGTAGAGTTTCTTTCCACAGGAGGCACTCGCCAGTTCATCGAATCATTGGGCTTCCCCTGTAAGGCGGTGGAAGAGCTGACCAGCTACCCCTCCATCCTGGGAGGCCGCGTGAAGACCCTTCACCCGAAAGTGTTCGGAGGAATCCTGGCACGCCGCGCCGAGGAAGGCGACCGTGCGCAGATGGCTGAATATGCAATTCCTGAAATCGACCTGGTGATTGTCGACCTCTATCCGTTCGAAGACACGGTGGCTTCCGGCGCTGAAGAGCAAGCCATCATCGAGAAGATTGACATCGGCGGCATCTCGCTGATCCGTGCCGGAGCAAAGAACTTCCGTGATGTGGTCATCGTTGCCAGCCAGGCACAATATAAACCCCTGCGCGACATCCTGATGGAGCGCGGTGCCAACACGACACTCGAAGAGCGCCGCTGGTTCGCCAAAGAGGCATTCGCCGTGTCGTCACACTATGACTCCGCCATATTCAACTACTTCGATGGCGACGAGTGCTCTGCATTCCGTTGCGCCGTGGAGGACCAGAAACAGTTGCGCTACGGAGAGAACCCCCACCAGAAAGGATACTTCTATGGCAACCTTGATGCCATGTTCGACCAGATACACGGCAAGGAAATCTCGTACAACAACCTGCTTGACATCAATGCTGCCGTCGACCTGATCGACGAGTTCGACGAGATCACTTTCGCCATCCTGAAACATAACAACGCCTGTGGACTGGCTTCGCGTCCGACCCTGCTCCAAGCCTGGAAAGACGCACTGGCAGGCGACCCCGTATCTGCCTTCGGAGGCGTACTCATCACCAACGAGTCCGTTGACAAGGCTACGGCAGAAGAAATCAATAAAATCTTCTTTGAGGTCATCATTGCCCCCGACTACGACATGGATGCCCTGCAGATTCTCGAACAGAAGAAGAACCGCATCATCCTCGTGCGCAAGGACGTAGAGCTGCCCAAGAAGCAGTTCCGCTCATTGCTCAACGGAGTCCTCGTGCAAGACCGCGACCTGGACATCGAGACCCGCGACAACCTGAAGCAGGTGACCGACAAGGCTGCCACCGACGCTGAAATAGAAGACATGCTCTTCGCCAACAAGATTGTGAAGAACAGCAAGAGCAACGCCATCGTGCTGGCTAAAGGCAAGCAGCTCATCGCCAGCGGCGTGGGACAGACCTCGCGCGTCGACGCGCTCAAGCAGGCCATTGAGAAGGCACACAACTTCGGCTTCGACCTCGAAGGGGCCGTCATGGCGAGCGACGCCTTCTTCCCCTTCGGCGACTGCGTGGAGATTGCCGGGAAGGAAGGTGTGACAGCAGTCATCCAGCCGGGCGGTTCCATCCGCGACGCCGAGTCGGTGGACTATTGCAACGCGCACGGTATGGCCATGGTGATGACCGGTATCCGTCACTTCAAACACTAAACCGATGAAGGATGAAGGGTGAAGAATGAGGAGCCGGAGACGGTGCCTGATGCTTCATTCTTCATTTTTCATTCTTCATTCACAACATTAACGCTGCATTGAAATTATGGGATTATTTTCATTTACTCAAGAGATAGCCATGGACCTGGGAACGGCGAACACAATCATCATCAGCAATGACAAGATTGTGGTCGACGAACCGTCGGTAGTGGCGCTTGACCGCCGTACGGACAAGATGATCGCAGTGGGAGAGAAGGCAAAGATGATGTACGAGAAGGAAAACCCGCACATCCGCACCGTGCGCCCCCTGCGCGACGGAGTGATTGCCGACTTCAACGCCTGCGAGCAGATGATGCGGGGACTCATCAAGAAGGTGAACACCGGACACCGCCTCTTCTCGCCTTCACTGCGGATGGTCATCGGAGTGCCCTCGGGCAGTACGGAAGTGGAACTGCGTGCCGTGCGTGACTCGGCTGAACATGCCGGCGGACGGGATGTATACCTCATCTTCGAGCCGATGGCGGCCGCTATCGGTGTCGGACTGGACGTGCAGGCACCTGAAGGAAACATGATCGTCGACATAGGCGGCGGCTCGACCGAGATTGCCGTCATCTCGCTGGGAGGCATCGTGACGAACAGTTCCATCCGCATTGCCGGTGACGACTTTACGGCGGACATCCAGGAGTACATGAGCCGTCAGCACAACGTGAAGGTGAGCGAGCGCATGGCCGAACGCATCAAGATTGCCGTGGGAGCCGCGCTGACCGACCTGGGCAACGATGCCCCCGAGGACTACACCGTCTACGGACCGAACCGCATCACCGCACTCCCCATGGAAGTCCCCGTCGGCTACCAGGAGATTGCACACTGCCTGGAGAAGTCCATTGCCAAAATCGAGACTGCCGTGCTCAACGCGCTCGAGAACACACCGCCCGAGCTCTATGCCGACATCGTACATAACGGAATCTACCTCGCCGGTGGCGGCGCCCTGCTGCGCGGACTCGACAAGCGTCTGACCGACAAGATCAACATACCGTTCCACATCGCCGAAGACCCCCTGCACAGCGTGGCAAAGGGGACAGGCATCGCCCTGAAGAACATCGAGAAGTTCCCCTTCCTGATGCGATGACAGGAACCCAACGTGTGTGAAGGAATGGAGAGAGTGTGTCCCGATACCGCAGCATGACATACCCTCTTCATTCTTTCTTATTTCAGCGTCTCCCCTTTAACCCGTTTGCCCGTGCGAAACCTGCTCGAATTCCTGATGAGATACAGCCACTGCTTCCTCTTTGTCCTGCTGGAGGTGGTGTGCTGCGTGCTGCTCTTCCGCTTCAACAACTACCAGGGCAGCGTCTACTTCTCATCGGCGAACCGCGTCTGCGGCACGCTCTACGACATCTCGGGCGACATCACCGGCTACTTCCACCTGAAGGCGGTCAACGACACCCTCACCGACCGCAACCTCGACCTGGAGCATGAGGTCGCCACACTGCGCGCGACCCTCGCCGAGCTGACCGCCGACTCCACCATGACCGACAGCATGAGCCGCGCCGCACTTGCAGACTACCGGCGCATCAAGGCACACGTCGTCAACAACACCCTCGACCGCGCCGACAACTTCATCACCATCGACCGCGGAAGTGCCGACGGCATACGTCCCGAGATGGGAGTCGTCAGTGGCAAGGGAATCGTGGGCATCGTGGGAAAGACGGCGTCCCGACACTCGCTGGTCATCTCGCTGCTCAACAGCCAGTCGAACATCAGCTGCAAAATCAAGAACAGCGGCTACTTCGGCTACCTGCGCTGGGACGGACACGATGTCCGCTACACCTACCTGCGCGACATGCCGCGACACGCCGAGTGCCACAAGGGAGATACCATCGTCACCAGCGGATACTCCTCGATTTTCCCGGAAGGACTCTTCGTCGGGGTCGTCGAGGACATTGCCGACTCCAACGACGGACTGTCCTACCTGCTCAAGGTACGTCTTGCCACCGACTTCGGGCGGCTGCGCGACGTCCGCGTCATCGTCAGTCCCGTGCAGGCGGACATCGACTCGCTGGCAGTAACCACGAACCCCTAAACGAGAAAGGAGGCAGTCATGAATGAGTCATCCATCAAGCAAACCCTCTGGTTCCTCGCCCTGGTCCTCGTGCAGGTCCTCGTGTTCAACCACATCCACGTGGCAGGCTATGCCACCCCGTTCATCTACATCTATTTCCTGTTGATGCTCAACCTGGACACCAAGCGGAACACGCTGTTGCTCGCCGGCTTCCTCCTCGGGCTGGTCATCGACATGTTCGCCAACACACCGGGCATGAACGCTGCCGCAACCACCCTGCTCGCCTTTCTGCGTCCGTGGCTGCTCTCGCTCTTCGTCCCGCGCGACAATACCGACGACCGTCGCCCCGGTGTCCGCTCGATGGGCTTCGGTCCCTTCCTCGGATACGTCCTCACGGCGGTGTTCGTCCACCACACGGTCCTCCTGCTGCTCGACACCTTCTCCTTCTTCGACTGGAAGACGCTGGTGTTGAAGGTCCTGACAAGCACCGCGCTCACCACCTTCTGCGTGGCGGTGCTCGACAGCACGCGGAAGGGCAAAGCCTGACATTGTTTCCCGCCGGCAACCCCCTACGGGCATCCGGCGACCCAAATAGCAGAACACCATGCGCAACTATAATCTGGAGAAACGTAAGTTCGTCATTGCGGGTGTGGCCGTGGCTATCGTCTTCGGCTACATCCTGAGGCTCTTTACGCTTCAGATCATGAGCGACGACTACAAGAAGAACGCCGATAGCAACGCCTTCCTCAACAAGGTGCAGTACCCCGCACGGGGAGCCATCTACGACCGCAAGGGGCGTCTCATGGTCTACAACCAGCCTGCCTACGACGTGACCGTCATCATGCGCGAGGTCGAGAACCTCGACACGCTCGACTTCTGCCGTACGCTCGACATCACCCCCGAGTTCTTCCGCAAGCGGATGGAGGACATCAAGAACCGCTCCGTCAATCCCGGCTATTCCCCCTACACCGAACAGGTCTTCCTCAGCCAGCTGCCTGCCGAGGAGTTCGCCGTCTTCCAGGAGAAGCTCTTCCGCTTCCCCGGATTCTACATCCAGCGGCGCACCACCCGGCAGTACACCTACAACGTGGCGGCGCACGTGCTGGGCGACGTGGCGGAGGTCTCCCGGCGCGACATCGAGAACGACGACTACTACCGCAGCGGCGACTTCATCGGCATCCAGGGCGTCGAGCGTTCCTATGAGAAGGAACTCCGCGGCGAGAAGGGCGTCGAAATCCTCCTGCGCGATGCCCACGGACGCATCCAGGGACGCTACAAGGACGGCGCCTTCGACAAGCGGCCCGTCCCCGGCAAGAACCTCACCCTCGGCATCGACGTCGACCTCCAGGCACTCGGCGAACGCCTCCTCGAAGGCAAGATTGGCAGCATCGTCGCCATCGAACCCGCCACGGGGGACATCCTCTGCATGGTGTCCGCACCCTCCTACGACCCCCACCTCATGGTCGGGCGCGACCGCGGCAAGCACCACCTGGAGCTGTCGCGCGACAACTGGAAGCCCCTCCTCAACCGGGCGGTCTCGGGGACCTATCCTCCCGGCTCCACCTTCAAGACCTCGCAGGCGCTCACCTTCATGCAGGAGGGCATCATATCGCCCACACAGACGCTCTACCCCTGCTACCACGGCTTTGTCTATCGCGGACTGAGAGTGGGCTGCCACTCGCACCCCTCGCCGCTCTCGCTCATCCCTGCCCTGGCGACCTCCTGCAACGGTTACTTCTGCTGGGGACTCTACTACATGTTCGGCAACCGCACGAAGTACAAGAACGTCCAGCAGGCGATGACCACGTGGAAAGACTACATGGTCTCGATGGGTTTCGGCTACCAGCTCGGAGTCGACATCCCCGGCGAACGCCGCGGCATGATTCCCAACGCCACCTTCTACGACCGTGCCTACCGCGGCTCGTGGAACGGGCTGACCGTCATCAGTATCGCCATCGGGCAGGGTGAAGTCACCCTCACCCCGCTCCAGATAGCCAACCTCGGGGCGACCATCGCCAACCGCGGCTACTTCATCACCCCTCACGTCGTCCACTCCATCGAGGGCGGACAGCTCGACACTCTCTACCAGAAGCGGCGCTACACCAAGGTCGAGCCGCGCTACTACGAGGAGGTCGTCAAGGGCATGCGCCAGGCGGTCCTCGGCGGAACCTGTCGCGGTGCGAACCTGCCCGACATCGAGGTCTGCGGCAAGACGGGAACTGCTGAGAACCGCGGCCACGACCACTCCGCCTTCATGGGCTTCGCCCCCATGGACAACCCGAAGATAGCCATCGCCGTCTACGTCGAGAACGGAGGCTTCGGAGCCGTCTACGGCGTGCCCATCGGCAAACTCATGATTGAACAGTACCTTAAGGGGAAGCTCTCGCCCGAAAGCGAGGCGCAGGCTTCCGAAATCCAACAACGACGCATCTTCTATGATAACCAGCAACGCTAGTCTTCACAAATCGGTCGACTGGGTCATCATCGCCCTCTATCTCGCCCTGCTCGTCTGCGGATGGTTCAGTGTCTGCGGAGCCAGCTACACCTACGGAGAGCCCGACTTCCTCGGCATGGACACGCGGGCAGGAAAGCAGCTCCTGTGGATCGGCTGTGCCCTCGGCATCGGCTTTGTGCTCCTCATGCTCGAAGAGAAGCTCTACGACCTGCTCGCCTACATCATCTACGGCGCGGTCATCCTCCTGCTCATCGCCACCCTCTTTGTCGGCAGCGACATCAAGGGCTCCCACTCCTGGATACGCCTCGGCGGCGGCATCAACATCCAGCCTGCCGAGTTCGCCAAGGCAGCCACCGCCCTCGCCCTCGCCAAGTTCATGAACACCTACGGCTTCTCCCTCCGCCGCCGGCGCGACTTCCTCTGCGTCATGGGGCTTATCTTCCTGCCCATGGCAATCATCATCCTGCAGGAAGAGACCGGGTCCGCCCTCGTGTTCTTCTCCTTCTTCCTTATGCTCTACCGCGAAGGCATGACCGGCGCGTTCCTCTTCTCGGGCGTCTGCGCCGTGGTCTACTTCATCGTCGGGCTGCGTTTCTCCGACGTCATGCTGGGCAACATGCCCGCCCCCGTCGGCAAGTTCGTCGTGCTTCTGCTCATCCAGCTCTTCACCGCGGGCATGACCGCCGTCTACACCCACCGGCGCGACGTGGCGGCATGGATGGCAGGCGGTTCCGTGCTGCTCACCCTGCTGACGCTGCTCTTTTCCGCCTACGTCATCCCCTTCGACCTGACGTGGGTGCAGCTGGGCATCTGTGTCCTGCTGACGCTGGTGCTCGTCTACTTCTGGCTGCGTGAGCATCTGCGGAACTTCCTCTACATCACCTTCTTCACCTTGGGCTCGCTGGTGTTCTTCTACTCCAGCGACTTCGTCTTCGCCCACGTCCTCCAGCCCCACCAGAAGGTGCGCATCGAGGTCGTGCTGGGCATGAAGGACGACCTCTCCGGCGCCGGCTACAACGTCAACCAGTCGAAGATTGCCATCGGCTCCGGCGGGCTCACCGGCAAAGGCTTCCTCAACGGGACGCAGACCAAGCTTAAGTACGTCCCCGAGCAGGACACCGACTTCATCTTCTGCACCGTGGGCGAGGAGCAGGGCTTTCTCGGAGCCTCCGCCGTGCTGCTCCTTTTTCTTGCCTTCATCCTGCGCCTGCTCGTGCTGGCCGAACGGCAGACCGACCGCTTCGGGCGTGTCTACGGCTATTCGCTGGTAGGTATCTTCCTGTTCCACCTGTTCATCAACATCGGCATGGTACTCGGTCTGACGCCGGTCATCGGTATCCCCCTCCCGTTCTTCAGCTACGGCGGCTCCTCGCTATGGGGCTTCACCATCCTGCTGTTCATCTTCATCCGTATCGACTCCGCGAGGAAACGATTCAATTGACAATTGACAATGGACAATTGACAATTATCGTGCGTCGTGGGAACGATTCCACAAGGCGGCGAATGTAGGGGCGACCGGTCTGGTCGCCCGGTCCAACAAACATCAATTGACAATGGACAATTGACAATTATAGTGCGGCGTGGGAACCGTTTGGCAGCGTCGCAAGGAACGATGCATCGGGGAGGGAATGTTTTGCGGACGGGGAGGAACGTTTTTATCATTTTGTCAAAACGTCAAATGAATCGCCTGAGAAGGACCTTCCTTGCATCCAACTACGAGTTCGTGAGCAAAGAAGGCATTCTCGGGCGATTCGCTAAATACACCTTGACGGCTATTCCGTTCGTTCCCTGTCTTTCTGTCTTCTTTTCCTTCCTGTTTGTTCCTTTCCGTCGGTCTTTTCACACGGACGGACGCAATTTCACACATCCGGAATCGTGCTCCTTGGGACGCTAAAAAATGAAAACGGATGGCTGTTTTCGTACGGACGAACGACTACGACGGTGCGGACACGTCGGTACGGTGGTACGGACACGTCCGTACGAAGCTAGTCACCGGTGCTTTCGACCGTGGAAAGGAGGGCGGCGGATGCCTTTTTTGTGTTAGAAACGGTATAATTATGTGAACATAGGTTTATTTCAGCACGTTTGGACGGACATTTCTTAAAATATTTAACGCGCTATTTTCTAATTGGGACGATTTTGCGAAAATACGCGTTATCTGAAAACGCCAAATCAGGAAATTATGATGTTAAAACCGGCAAAACGGTATCATTGTGACAGACCAATCCTGGAGAAAATGTAGGGGCGAGCGGTCTGCTCGCCCAGTCCAATAAACTGGTGCGTCCCGTCCGATGAACGACCACGCCCGGACAGGCAAACAACCACGCCCAATCTATCCAACCAATGTGTTTACTCCAACAAATAAGCGTGCCCGGACAAGGCAGTCAATCCGTTCTAACGGGAGATTGGCAGTGGGAGAGGTACCATGCTTCCGTCCGCCAAAAAAACAGAGACACAAAGGCGGGGAGGGATGTGCCTGCTCCCGACTTTGTGTCTCTGTGTCCGGAACGTCCGCTTGACGGACGCCGGAGGTTATTTCTTCCCTTCCATCGCCCGTTCGATGAGGCGCGACAGGTAGGTGTAGTAGGCGCGGTCCTGAGCAGGGCCTTGCTTCAGTGCGTTGTCCACCAGGGTGCGGACCTTCTGGGTGTACTGGAAGCGGTAGCGGCTGGAGAGGTCGATGGACTGCGGCCAGATGTCGCGCAGCTCGCCGTAGCCGTTGCCGAAGTTGCGGTGTATCAGCGACAGGTGTGCCGACTCACGCTCCGGGGTCAGGCTGCACAGGTGGTCGGAGTGACGTTGCAGGAAGGCCTCGAACGCCGGTTCGTCGTCGTGCAGGCTGAGTGCCCCCGGGCTCGTACGGATGGAGCGGACCGTGGAGAGCAGCATGTCGGCGAAGAGCAGCTGCAGGTCCTTGTCCGTCTCGCTCAGCGTGTCGCCGCGCAGCGTCGGTCCGAAGACGTCCTGATAGAGGTCTTCGAGATACTCTGCCGGGTGGTAGGACGTGGAGTCGGCGTAGTAGGTCAGTGCGACCTGGTTGATGCGCCGCATCGTCTGGTGGGCAACCTGCTGCTGCACGAGGCGGTAGATGCGTCCGGTGAGGTAGAGCTTCTGCTCCAGCTCCGGCTGCTCCAGGTCGGAGAATGTGCGTGCCTGGTGCAGCAGCCACTGCACGGACTCGCGCTGTTTCTCCTTGGGCACCACGCGGAAGCGCGGTTTGCCGGACGACTCGGAGGTGGCGTAGAGGTACATGCCGCCGACGTTCATCATCACGTGGCTGATGTAGTTGAACCCCTGGTAGGCAATCTCCTCATAGAGCTTCGCCTTGCGCTTGCTGTTGTCCTCGCCGCTGACCCACTCGTCGAGGTGGGAAGCGATGTAGGCGAGGTTCCGCATGCCGTAGGTCGCCGCCTTCACGGGGTCGTCGCCCAGGTCCTCCTCCAGGGCGGACGGGTCGATGCGCTTGTCGCCCATCTGCTGCATGACGTAGCGGTAGTGCGGGTCGTCGGCATGGCTCTCGACGAGCTGGTTAAGCCGCTCGGCATCCTTGCGGTAGTCGTTGCCGGGCCAGTAGCGGTAGGTCCACTCCAGCATGTAGTCGTCGTAGGCGCCGGTGACGGGCGGTTCGAGGGCGACGCCTTCATCGCCGGGCTGGGCGATGTAGTTGAAGCGGGCGTAGTCCATGATGGAGGGGGTGGTGCCGTACTGCCGGGTGAACGCGGCGTCGCGCAGCGAGTCGACGGCAAAGGAGGACGAGGCTGCCATGTTGTGCATGAAGCCCAGCGTGTGTCCCACCTCGTGCCCGATGACGTACTCCAGGATGTGGTTGAACATGTCCTGGGGAAGCTTGCCGCTGCGTACGCGTTCATCCACCTGTGCCGTCTGCACGAAGCGCCAGCTGGTGATGAGCGAGGCCACGTTGGCATAGACCATGACGGAGGCGTTGATGATTTCGCCCGTCCGGTAGTCTACCCACGAGGGGCCCATGGCGTTCTCGGCGGCGGCGCGGTCGTCGCCGAAGTAGGTGTAGTTCCACTTCACGAGGAAGTAGTCATACTCTCCGAGTGTTGCCGGGGTGAAGAGCACGCCCTTGTCGCCGGGCTGTGCCACGTAGTTGAACTCCGTCTCGTCCATCACTGAGGGGGCGAGCCCGTGTTCGCGGGTGAACTTCGCCGAGCGCAGCGACTCCACGTCGTAGGCGGACGAGGCGGCGTAGTTGTCGAGGAAGCCCAGGATGCGTCCCGTCTCACGCATGACGAGGTAGCGCAGGGCGGCATGGATGTTCTCCGGGGTGGGTTCGGCGCGCCGGGCGCTCTCGTCGGCGGCAGCCGTCAGCACGAACTTCTGCTGGGCGATGAGCTGCCCGATGTTATTGCTGACGATGAGGGTGGCGTGGGTGATTTCGCCGGTGGAGGGGTTGGCGCCGAAGCTGCCCTGCACGGTCTGCCCGATGGAGGGGGAGTAGCGGATGCTCGACACGGTGTAGTTGTCGATGTCGAAGTCTTTCCGCGTCGTCGGGTAGTCCTTCACCTCGATGGCGCCGAGGAAGCCTGCCGCCTCGAATGCCTTGTTCCACTCCAGGATGCCTTCACGCACCGCCTGTTTCCAGTCGGCGGGGAAGTCGCGGTCGAAGTAGAGGGTGATGGGGCGCACGGGGCGCGACTTCTTCCCGGCGAGGTAGGCAGCCTTGTCGGCGGGGACCAGGTTCCAGCATTGGGTCCAGTACTGTGCCTGGATGCCCTCGGCGTAGTCGGGCAGCTTCAGCTTGCGGTTGTAGGCGATGCCCAGGCGGCTGTCGGCGATGCGCGGCAGCATCCGGCTCTCGGGCAGTCGGCTGAGCGTGAAGTTGACCTCGGCTGACACCGGGAGGTTGGACGCCACGGTGACGACGCCTGCCAGGGTGGCGTTGAGGAGGTAGTTCATCTCGGTGCGCACCGTGCAGTTGGTGTCGAACGCCTTGAGCTGCTTGACGTAGTTCAGCTCGTTCTTCGGCTGCGGGGTGACGACGTAGGGGTCTACAATATTCGGTACGATGGGAATCATGCTGTTGGAGGCGGTCACGAAGGGGCTGAGGTTGATGACCACGGCAGAGCTGTCCTTGTTGAACGCCTCGATGTTGAACTTCGCCATGGACGCCCCGGCGTAGTGCAGGGCGGAGACGGACTGTTCGTAAGCCTGGTTGTAGGGGTTCACCAGCACGGCGTTGACGGACTTCATGACGATGGCGCTGTCTTCCATGGCAAAGCGGAAGTGGAGCGGCTCGGTGTTGGTCTTGCCGACGGTGAGGATGGTGGGTTCGGAGGTGGCGGCGATGGTGGTGCTCAGCATCAGTTCCTTGCCCAGTTCAGCCACCGGATACTCCAGGTAGACTTTCTTGTCGATGAGGTAGAGGTTGGCGAATTTCCCCTTGGCGGAGACGACGGTCTTCCCGTTGAAGAGCCGTTCGTAGGGGGTGAGTTTCTTCTGTTCCTTCTTCTTGGCTTCGGTGCTGTCTTTGGCTGCCGTCACCAGCGAGTCTTTTGCGGCTGTCCGGGTGCGGTTCGCGAAGGCGGAAGTGCCTGCGAAGAGCATCGCCAGTGCCAGTACCCACACGTGGGGGTGCAAGTTCAGGTTCATGTCTGTTGTTGTTTAAATGGATTGATGTTCTTGCAAATAGAAAGACATCCGGATGTAGAGGAAGGCCGCTTGCCTGCGGTCGGTCTCTCTACATCCAAGTGTCTCAGGCAGACAGGCGGAAGCCCGTGCGCCGTGGTTGTTTCCGTTCCGGCTGTTCTCCGGACGGGGCGGGTCAGTCAAGCGGACGGTAGGCTACCTGCTTGATGCTGCCCGTGCAGTTCTCTGCCTTGTAGAGCAGTGCGGGACGCTCGATGCGCGAGATGTCGTAGACGAAGATGCTGCCCGGCTTCTCCGCTCCCGGAGTGTCCATGCCGACGATGAGTTTGTAGCCGTCGGGCGAGAGGGTCAGGGAGACGATGGAGCCTTCCTTGTCGAGCGTGAGGAGGGGCGTATTCTGTTCGGGGAACTTGGCTACGGGGACGTAGTGCGCAAAGATTTGCTTGCCTACGGCATAGAACAGGAACTCCGTGTTCCGTGCCACGGCGAGGACGGGCCGCTCCTTCAGTCCGGGGATGGCGACGTTCTCCAGTGCCGGTGTAAAGTCGACCTTGTTGTTGGCTCCCGGGTCGAAGTAGTAATACTTGCACTCGCTGAGGTCTTTCTTCTGAAACACGCTGACGACCTTCCAGCGTCCGGGTCCCGATGCGAAGGAACCGAGGTAGTCGTAGTCGCCCAGCTCGTTGTAGTAGCTGAACTTGCGGAGGTCGTTGAAGCCGAAGAGGGCGCCTTTCTTCTTGTCGAAGACGACCACGCCGTCGCGATTGTACAGCGTCTGTGTCGCCGTGACCAGGAGCTTGTCGTCAATCTCCGTCCCGGCGAGATGCTCTTGTCCCACACCGAAGTTCCCGATGCCTTGGCTTTCGTAGTTGGCAGCCCAGATGCGGTTGCCCTGCTTGATGAGGACGTAGCCCGAGCCGTGCTGGAACTCGGTGTCCGCCTTCCAGTCGTCGATGACAGCCGTCACGGGCGAGCCGTAGGACACTTCGTTGAAGCTCTTCTTCACAATCATGGAGTCCGCCTGTACGCGGTAGAACTTGTTGGGGTTCTTGGTGGCGATGTAGAAGAGGCTTGCCTCCTTGCTGACTTTCCCCTCGGTGAAGCGACGGGTGTTCAGGTAGTAGAGGGCCGTGGGCTCCTTGCCGAGCGGGAAGGAGACTTCGAGGTTCTCCGCGCCGAAGGCGTCATAGACCACCTTCTCGCCCTTGAAGCGTTCGCTGACGTAGGTGACCACGCTCTTCCCGTCCCGGGTTGCCAGGGCATAGACGCCCTCTTCGTAGGGGAAGTGCACCTTGACGGTGAACTGGCGGTAGACGGTGTTGTCGGCGTTCTTGATGGTCAGGCGTCCGGGGAAGGTGCCGTAGTCCTCGCACACGTAGTCGAGTTTCTTGTCGGTCGACACCACTTTGCCGCCGATTTCCCACGTGTAGCTCACGTCCTTCTGGAGGGGAGCCTGGGTGATGTCGGGAGCGGTGAGCGAGAGTGTCTCCATCTTCTCCTTGTCATATTGCTCCTGCAGTTCCGATTGCAGCTGAGTCTGCGCCATGGGGACAGACCCGAACTCCTTGGAGTCGTCGTTGATGCACGACACGAATGCCGGTGCGAGCAGCAGACCGGCGAGGAGGGTTGATAGGATTCTTTTCTTCATAGTGCACGGTGTTTTTAGTTCTGATAGGCGGTGCCGAAGGTCTGTTCATACTCCGGGTGTTCCCTGAAATACTCGACTACTTTGGGGAGCGTCACTGTCCAGTCGTAGGTGTAGCTCATCACATAAGCCATTTTCTCCTGGTCCATGTCATAGAACTCCAGCCACTTGAGGTACTTGATGCTGGTGTATGGGCCCCAATAGTAGTCCCGATAGCTGAAGCCGGGTATTTCGAAGTCCCACCATGCCGGTTTGGCAAGGAAGTCGTTCATCTTGATGGTGATGGAGTTGTTGAATGCCTTTTCGGTGGTATACTCGTCGGTGGGTTGCAGGTTCAGCGTCAGGAAGACGTTGCCCAGCGAGTCCTTGGGCAACCCGGCACGCAGGACGGTCAGCGGGATGTAGGCATTGACCGAGTCGGTGTTGAACGCAATCTCGTCGGGCAGCTCATATTGGGTGCCTTTCTGTGCGGTTGAGGCGGGGTCTACCTCCAGCTTCAGCCGGATGGGGGTGGCGGCTTTCGGTCCCATCATGCGGACGGGGATCAGCAGGACCCGGGTCTGTTCGTCGATGCCCGACAGTGCAAAGGAGCAGGAGCGCACGGTGTCCTTCTTGTCGAAGTAGGCGCGTCGCATCCCGGTGTAATAGCCTTCCTCGCTGAAGGTACCGTCGTAGGTGATGCCGTCGCAGGCAGCCAGCAGGACGGCCAGTACCGGGAGTAGCAGTGTGTAGTATATCGTCTGTTTCATCATTATGATTCGTTTGAGTGTTTCCTATTTGTTCGTGTTGCCAAATTCCTCTTCCTTCTGCGGCCACGGGAGGTTGAAGATTTCGTCGGACGGTTTCACTGCCGTCCCCAGGACAGAGGTGAAAGGCAGGTTGTAGGGCTTGAGGGCGAAGAAGGCCTGTCCCTCGCCGGGCATCTCGCGCATCCGTTCGCGGAGCAGTTCCTGCATGAGGTGTGCCTTGGTGTCGACCTTGCTCTCCAGCACGTCGGCAAGTCCGCGGCTGGCACGTACGGCATTCAGTGCGGCAATGGCTCCGGCCTTGTCGGTGTCGTAGATGGATTCGCAGAGGATGTAGTACATCTCCGGCAGGCGGAGCATGCACAGACCGTTCATCTTGTCGTCCTCCGAAGCCACGAGGCGGGTGAACTGGAACACCTTGCCCGAGGCGAAGTAGTAGCGGGCGTAGCGGATGTCCGGGCTGAGGTTGGCCTCACTGAGCTCATAGAGCTCGTTCAGGTCCCGTCGGCCCTGCATGAACGTGCCTTCATTGTAGGAGTCGGGCACGAATACGTCTGCCACGTCCTTGCTGAGGGCAGCGGTGTAGAGACCGAAGATAAGTTCCTTGTTCTTCTCGTTGTCGGCAGGGAAGCGCTTCACGGCGTTCACGCCTTCCGTTGTGCCGTTGGCCAGCTGGAAGTTGTCGGTGCTGCCGATCACCAGACGGGCGTAGCGTGCGGCCTCCTCGTTCTTGCCCATGGCGTGGTAGACACGTGCCTTGAGGGCATAGACGGCGTACTTGTTCATGTGCATGTAGCGCAGCTTGGCATAGACGGAGTTCAGGTCCGTGCGGTCTGTCGTCACATGGTCGTCGTCCTTCAGGGCTTCCTCGGCGGTGGTGAGGTCCGCCAGCACCTGTTCGTATGCCTTGTCGAGCGACAGCAGTTCCCCCAGCTTCAGGTCGTAATGGAGCGAGTAGGGGATGCCGTCGCGCTTGGTCGAGCGGATGTAGTCGTCGGCAAAGAGGCGCAGGACGTCGAAGTGCATGTAGGCACGCAGGGCGTAGGCCTCGCCCTTGATGAGCGTGATGTCGGGGTCGGTCAGCGCGGTCGACTCGGCGTGCTCGATGATGTTGTTCACATAGGAGATCTCCTGGTAGAGTGCGCTCCAGATGTTGTCGATGACCTCGCGTACCTCGGCGACCTGGTAATTGTACTGTCCCGCCTTGTAGCTGAGTTGCCCCGGTGAGGCATAGACGAACATCTGTCCGATCTGGTCGGTGAAGCCCCACGAGAGTTGTTGTCCGTAGAGTGGTTTGGATGCCATGGTCGCATAGGCTCCATACATCGTTTCTCTGAATCCCTGTACATTGGCAAACTGCTTGTCCTCCTCGACTGTCCCTTTCGGGTTGACATCCAGGAAGCTTTCGCAGGACGCGGTGAGGAGGGAGAGCAACAGGTATAATGGAATAAATAGTCTTTTCATTGTAGGACGCGTTTTTTAGAATGAAACTCTGGCTGAGAACTCAACGGTGCGGGCGTAGGGATAGGTCAGACCGCGCTCCCGCTTCACGGACGAGATGTAGAACAGGTCGTTGGTCATCAGCTCCAGGCGCAGGCGGTTGATGAAGCATCCCGAGAGCTGCTTCGGTGTGAACTCATAGGCGAGGGAAGCGGACTTCAGCTCGACATAGTTCTCGCTCTCCACGAAACGGCTGGTCTGGTCGTGCGGGCTGCGGTCGGCGATGTTCTTGAAGCGTGCTTCGTCGCCGGGATGTTTCCAGCGCGACTCCAGGACACGTACGTTGGCGTTGTGTTCCGGATTGGCACTCTCCACACGCGACACGAGGGTCTGGTTGTAAGTGACTGCACCGAACGAATAGCCGAACTGGAGGTTGAACGACAGCTGCTTCCAGGTCAGGTAGGACCCCATGCTGCCGTATGCCCACGGAGTGGTGTCGCCGAAGACGACCTTGTCGCGTGAGTCATAGTCGAACGTGTAGCTGCCGTCGCGCTTGATGAAGACCTCCTTGCCCGTTGCCGGGTCGATGCCTGCCGACGGAACCACCTTCAGCACCGTGAGCGACTGTCCTTCCTCGTAGAGGGGCAGCGGAGCGAGGATGGGATTTCCGTCCTCGTCTTTGGTCGCGGTGGCATTCTTCTCGTTGAGAGCCTGCAGGGCGTTACTGATTTTCTTGATTTTGTTCGTATTGTGCGAGAAGTTGAGCGACAAGCCCCAGTACCAGTCCTTGGTGCGGATGGGGATGACGCGCGTCTGGAACTCCAGCCCCTTGTTCTCCAGCGAACCGACGTTCTCACGGGCGGTGGCCACACCGATGGACGGCGCCTTGGTCACGTCGAGCAGCAGCTGGTCGGTGTTCTTGATGTAATAGTCGAGCGAGAGGTCCCACCGTCCCTTGAACATGGTCAGGTCCACACCGACGTTGGCGTGAGGGTGCGCTGCCACGTCAGGTTGGGGTTGCCGATGGTGATGGGCACGGAGCCGATGCCCTTGTAGTAGTCATACTCTCCCTTGTACTGGTAGGTGGTCATGGCCTGGTAAGGCGAGAAGCTCACGTTGCCGGTGTAGCCCACGCTGGCACGCAGCTTGAGCAACTCCACGGGGACACCCTTCATGAAGCTCTCCTTGTGGATGTTCCATCCGCCGCCGACACTCCAGAACGGTGCGAAGCGTTTGTTCTTTCCGAACTTCGACGAGCCTTCGTAGCGGTAGATGACGTCGAGGAAGTACTTCTCGTCCCACATGGTGTTGACGTTGACGAAGAAGCCGACGCTGCGCTCGATACCGTCGCTGCCGGTCGGTGCTCCGTCCACGTAGCGGGAGGCAAAGGCGGGGTGAGCCAGCTTGTCGGAGAAGTAGCCGGTGGTGCTATAGGTGGCGTCGTCAGAGTCTGAGGCATCCACGTTGGCTCCACCCATCGCACTCAGGTAAAGCTTCTCGTATACATATTTATTATAGGACAGCATCAGCTTGCCGGAGTAGTCCATCGACTTGCTGTTGTCTTCGTCCATCTTTCCGCGCAGGGCGGCCGCCTTCTTCAGTTCGTCTTTCGAGAGCGGGGAGGTGAACGAGCGTCCGTCATCCTTGTGCTTGGTGAACGAGAACATGGCGTCCAGGCGCAGCTCGGGTTTTATCCATACGCGCAGGTCGGAGTTGTTCATCACATAGAACTGTTCCCTCTTGCGGAAGCTGCCGATGGAACCTTCATAGAGCGGGTTTATCTGCTAGTAGGAAAGCTCGGGCTTCAGCGTGCCGTCCGCATTGTAGGGGTCGTCGTAGGGGTTGAGGTTGACATATTGGCTGAACGAGCCGAAGGGCGACTCCTCGTTCTTGACGTTGTTGATGGTTGTGGAGTTGGAGATGTAGAACCTCTGGTCGAGGTTGTACGACAGCTTGAAGTTGAGCGTCAACCGTTCGCGTCCGGAGTCTTTCACCACACCTTCCTCGTTGCCGTAGCGCATGCCCACGGAGTAGCGGGCATACTCGTCGCCGCCTTCCATGCTGAGGTTGTGGTTCTGGGAGACACCGTTGCGCAGCGGCTTTGACATCCAGTCGGTGTCCAGTCCGCCGGCGACGAGTGCCTGCCGTTCGGCATAGAGCTGGTCGAGCAGGCCATTGGACGTGCTCGTGTAGAGTCCTGCCAGCCGTTCGTATTCCAGCTTCTGGCGGGCGTCGAGCAGGTCATAGTCGCTCAGGTCAGGGGTAGAGAGGCGGACGGTCCCGCTGTAGTTGAAGCGCAGCTTTCCGCCTTGCAGGCTGCGGGTTGTGATGACAATGACGCCGGCAGAAGCCTTCGCACCGTAGAGTGCCGAGGCGGCAGCATCCTTCAGGACGGTCACTGTCTCGATGTCGTTCATGTCCATGTCATAGACATAGTCCACATCCACGATGCCTCCGTCGACCACGAACACCGGCATGTTGGCAGAGCCTTCAAAGCTGGCGCGTCCGCGGATGTTGATGTCGGGGCGGGTGTTGGGGTCGGAACCCATGTTGTTGTTCTGCACAATCTCCATGCCCGGCACGAAGGCGGCGATGCTCTCGAACACGTTCTTCGTACCCACGGAGAGCAGTTGCTCTCTCTTGACGGTGGCCTATGAACCGGTGTAGCTGTTCTTCTGCTTGGCAATGAAGCCGGTGACTACAACTTCGTTCAGCTCGCTCACGTCTTCCGCCAGGGTGATGTCCAGCGTTCCCGGCTTGGTGACCCGCACTTCGCGTGACTTGTAGCCAACGTAGAAGAATTGCAGGACTTCAGGGAACTGCAGGTTGTCTGTGGGGATGCTGAATTTTTAACGTGGAATCGTTGTTCGTCGGTTGGTCGTTTGGGGTGGACATTTGTCCCGGTCAGGAGTTTTCCTGTCGCTCTTTGCGGCATAGGCGACAGGTGTTTCTGGAATAGGTAGCGGCAGGTGCCGGACTGATGGGAGAGGGAGCGGAAAGTGGGGAAGGTGTAAAGTGGCTTCCGCTGAACAAAACACGGTAGGGAAAAAGGGGAATCAGTAAAGGCGGATACCGACGTCGGTGATGCCTGTCAGGTAACGGTCCTGCAGGTGATGGGCAATCTTGACGGTGGGAGTGAAGCCGGCAGGGAGGGTAAGGTCGGGGAGGGGAAAGCTCTTCTGATAGAGGTTGTTGATGCCATCTCCGTCGAAGTGTCCGTTCGGGTCGGTCAGGACACACTCGATGGTGTCGGTCCGGAAGGTGAGCGAGTCGACGGTGTTCCGGCTGACGACCAGCCATAGGGAGCGGTAGGGGAAGTCGCCCGTGTGGCGTACTTCGATGCGGGCATGATAGTGCTGAGGCTCCGTTTGCCGGGGGAGCGTGAAGAGCAGGGTGTCGCCGCGTTTCCATCCGTTAGTCGGCAGACTCTGGAAAGCATGGTACCCCCGGGGTGCATGACAACCTGCTGCCGACAGCAGTGCCGCCGGCAGCAGGAAGAATAATTGTATGAACTGTTTGCAGGAGCGTCTCATTGGGGATTGTTGTCTGGGTTGGGACGGGCATCCTGGGGTGCCTGGGGCGCTTGTCCCTGCGGTCCCTTGTTGCCCTCTTTCGGCGGACGGTTGCCGTTGTTGTTGCGTCGCTTGGGGTTGTTACCCGGCTTGCGTTCTCCGCTGGCAGCGGCGGCAGGTTGCCTGTCTTTGCCCTGGGGCTTGTTCCGGGCTTCACCTTGGGGCTGTCTGTTCCTGGGTTCACCCTGCGGCTTGTTTCGTGCCTCGCCCTGGGGTTTCTTGGGTTCTCCTCCCTTCTTGTTTTCAGCGGAAGAGGCGTTTTGCTTTCTCCCTTCGGCATTGGCGGACGGTTGGTTGCCGGCAGCCTGGGCACCGTTCTTCTTCTTTTTCTTGTTCTTCTTGCTCTTGTCGAAGCGGGTCAGGCTCTCCTGCTCCAGGAGGTCGATGGACCGTTTGCTCTCGGCGACGGGAGTCTCTTCAAGCAGGCTGTCCGGTTTGGCTCCGTTGCGGTTCATGTTGATGACTTCGAAGGCGCGTCTGCCGGTGATGGTCACCAGGTTGGCGGCGAAGTTCTTGTCGGTGGAGTAGGAGACCAGTCCCTTGAGGATGTCCGACTTGAAGTAGTAATAGGTGCCGTCCTTTGTCTCCAGTGTAATCTCACGGGAAGGCATACGTTTGGCACTCTCGACGTAGGCATCCACCTCGTAGTTCATGCAGCACTTCAGCTTGGCACACTGTCCGGCGAGCTTCTGCGGGTTGAGCGAGATGTCTTGGATGCGTGCGGCGTTGGTAGATACCGAGACGAAGTTGGTCATCCAGGTGGCGCAGCACAACTCCCGTCCGCAGGGACCGATACCGCCGATGCGTCCTGCCTCCTGACGGGCGCCGATCTGCTTCATCTCGATGCGTACGCGGAACACCTCGGCGAGCACCTTGATGAGCTGGCGGAAGTCCACACGTTCGTCGGCGATGTAGTAGAAGATGGCCTTGTTGCCGTCGCCCTGGTATTCCACGTCGCCGATTTTCATGTCGAGGTTGAGGCTTGCGGCTATCTGGCGTGAGCGGATCATCGTGTCGTGCTCCTTCGCCTTTGCCTCGGCATACTTCTCCATGTCCACCGGCTTTGCCTTGCGGTAGATGCGGCGTATCTCGGCATCCGGCTTCAGGTTTGCCTTCCGCATCTGGAGCGGTACGAGCCGTCCCGTGAGGGTCACGGTACCGATGTCATGTCCCGGACTTGCCTCGACGGCGACGATGTCGCCTTTTTCCAGTTTCAGCTTGTTGCTGTTCTTGTAGTATCCCTTCCGGGTATTCTTGAATTGCACCTCGACCATGTCGCAGACCTCGTCTCCTCCGGGGATGTCGGCGAGCCAGTCGTAGGTGTTCAGCTTGTTATCTTGTCGGCCGCATCCCTTGGCACATAGCCTGCCGCAGCCGTTTCTCAGTTTGAAATCCATAAACTTGTTGTTTTTAGGTGGCGTGAAGCCCTTCCCGTGGGACGGACGTCACTGTATTAATAGTACAATCATTTTCAAGGCAAAGTCGAAGAACACCATGCGCGGGTTGACGTTCTGTTCGATGTGTGTCTGTGCCTCCGCCAGCTCGTCGGTGATGCCCATCACGTTGCGCTCGTTGATGAACGGGGCAAACCGGATGGTGAAGTTCTCCTCCTCGCGGTTCATGTAGTTCATCTCCTTCCGGTGGAAATTCGACACGAAGCTCTCCCGCACCATGCGCTGGCAGTAGGTCAGGAAGTCCTTCTGCCGTTCACGTCCCATGGCTGCCACGGTGTCGCTCCATTCGCGCATCTCCTTCACCTTGCGCTGGTATGCCAGGCGCATCAGGCTCACGAAGAGTCCGAAGAAGAGTTGGGTGTCTTCGCTCAGGTGGATGATTTCGAGTGCCTGCAGGTAACTTCCCTCCGCCAACCGTGCCGTCTCGGCTGCATCGGTGTCCTGAAGTCCGAAGCGGGCCTTCAGTGCCTCAGCAATCTCGGCATCCTCCAGCCGGGGAACATTGATGCGCTGTGTGCGGCTGAGGATGGTGGGCAGGATACGGTCAGGCTCTTCGCTCACCAGCAGGAACACGGTCTGTGCCGGCGGTTCCTCCAGTAGCTTGAGCAACTTGTTGGCACACTCCACCTTCATCTTCTCGGGTAGCCAGATGATGACCACCTTGTAGCCTCCTTCGCTGGACTTCAGGCTGAGTTTGCGCACCAGCTCGTCGCTCTCTTTCACGAAAATCTGTGCCTGCTGGTTCTCGGCTCCCATGGCGTCGAGCCAGTGGTTCATGCCGAAGTAGGGCGTGCTGATGGCCAGTTCGCGCCATTCGCGTATATAGTCGTCGGACACCGTGTCGCCCCCTCCCTTCCGTTTGACCACGGGGAACACGAAATGGAGGTCGGGATGTGCCAGCTTGTTGAGCTTCACACACGAGGGGCAGGTCCCGCAGGCGTCCTCTTCCCCCCGCCGTGTGCAGAGCAGGAAGCGGGCATAGGCTATGGCAAGCGGCAGTGCTCCCGTCCCTTCCGGACCGGCGAAGAGCTGTGCATGGGGGACGCGTCCCTCGCGTACCTCCAGTCGCAGCCGTTGCTTGACTGTCTCTTGTCCGATGATGTCCTTGAAATACATAAAGTCTTCGGTTTAAAAGATTTGTTTTGCCACTTCGCGGATGCTGTTGACAGCCGACACCGTGTAGAAGTGGATACTTGGAACGCCGGCGGCAATCAGTTCGCGGCATTGTGCCACACACCATTCCACTCCCAGTGCGGCAGCTTCCTCATCAGTCTTGCAGCGGACGGCCTCCGAGGCAAGTGGTTCGGGGAGGTCGACCTTGAACGTCTTCGGAATCATGTTGAGTTGCGAGAGCTTGGCAAAGGGCTTGATGCCCGGGATGATGGGGATGTCGATGCCCTCGCGGCGTACCCGTTCCACGAAGTCGAAGTATTTCCGGTTGTCATAGAAGAGTTGCGTCACGGCATATTCCGCTCCTGCCTCCACCTTCTTCTTCAGCCAGTAGATGTCCGACTCCATGTTGGGTGCCTCTTCGTGTTTTTCGGGGTAGCATGCCACTCCATAGTGGAAGGGTGTCCCGGTGACTTTGATGGGCGACCCGTCGACAAACACGCCGCGGTTGAAGTCGTTGATTTGTTGTTGCAGTTCGATGGCATGTGCATATCCGTCCACTTCGGGAGTGAACATGCTCTCATGTCGTGCCTTGTCACCGCGCAGCACCAGGAGGTCGGTGATGCCGAGGAACTGCAGGTCGAGCAATACATATTCCGTTTCTTCCCGGGTGAAGCCGCTGCACAGGATGTGGGGCACCACGGTGATGTTGTATTTGTTCTGTATGGCGGCAGCCACAGCAACCGTTCCGGGACGGCGACGCAGGCGGCTGCGTTGGAAAAGTCCCCCGCCTAGGTCTTTGTAGACGTATTCGCTGCGGTGGGTGGTGATGTTGATGTATTTGGGCTCGAACTCGCGGAGCGTGTCGATGGTCTGGTAGAGTCGTTCAATGCCCGTCCCCTTGAGGGGTGGAAGAATCTCGAAAGAGAAAGCTGTCTTCTGGTGTTCCTTGATCAAATCGATAACTTTCATGCGTCGGTGTTTGTCGTTTGTTTGTCTTTAACGGGCAAAGATAATGAAACGCATGGGGTGTGACAAAACGTTTGCTGCTTTATTTTTGTGAGGAGACTGTCTTCATCTTTGGCTCTTTCCCATCGCTTTCTCCAGGATTAGAGTTGTTCGATGTCTTCTTTAGTAAGTTGGGTATATTTCATAACTCAAGTTTCGGATTTTAAATTTATCTCCACCCAGAAACTCATGCCAGGATTTTCACGGAAGACATATCCAATTTTATCAATTATTCAAAGACTGTTTGTGTCAAGTTCTAAAATTCCAGGAACCCTTTATCGTCTGACAGCTGTCGGACAATTGTCTGACACGTGTCGGAAATTCGTTTGACAGCTGTCAGAAACTCATCCGACACGTGTCAAACGACAAAGAGTTATATCCGTTTGCAACGTACTTTTAGAGATTCTATAAGATATTTACAAATTAAATGAAAACCATAATGTTCCCAAGTTATAAGTTTTGTGATGGACAGTTAACTGACTATTCCGAAATGGAAAAGGAGTACCGCAAGAACGAGAATAATTATTATGCGTTATTGAAGTGATATGTGAAGGATGTGAAAGTGAAATGTGGTATGAATATACTTAGAATTATGACATTATTGTCTTATCGCAATAATATCAATCAACTGGCAGGATTAATAAATCTTTTATTTAACGTCTATGACAAATCTTCTATAAGCAGTAAGAGATGGAACACCATCATCAGTTAAAACTAATATAACATGGAAATTCTTCCCTCTTGCATCATCTGGTATAATGACCTTGCATTTCCCCATATTATCATAATTCAGGCTAACAGTTCTTTTATAGCTTCCTGGTTCATTATACACCATCCACTCATAATGCAAATCATCATTATCAGGATCGAACGAAGAAGATGCATCCAACAATAATGTTTCTCCTGCTGATACCTCAATATTGATATGATTGTAAGTAGAATCATTGTTTATAACAACTATTGGGTGATGATTGGCTTCTGAATATTCAGAAGTAGTTGTCCATATCATCCTTGCAGCAAAATCGTTCAGAATATGTTCCTTCCATTTATTTATAGCATTAACACCTTCTGGTGCACTAGCATACATATAGTATGTATCATACTGTGCTTCACTCTTACCAGATTTTTCTATAAAATCCATACCTCTTACACCTGCAACAGGTTCTTTTGAAAACCTTCCTCCCCATCCACCGTATGAGACACTGTCGGGCACATTTAATCCGTTAGCCAATACATAAAGGAAAGAAGGTGTATCTCCCTCAGCTGCCCATTTTCTGTCGGGATATGTTGCTCCGAACGGTTCTTTTGACTGCACATTCTCTGCTATCCACTCATCAGACGGACCACATCCGTAAACCTGAGTATTGCGTATATACTGTATTTCAGGAAAATGCTTTGCAATCCATGCCCCGGCATCGTCTTGTCCCAACACATCGTATATACGTATCTTAGCAACAAACCTCTTAAACTCCTCAGAAGTTCTACTTTCATGAACTTTCCATATTGCCTGAGCTATGGTATTCATACCACTCCATGCTAAAAGCCACACTGGTCGGGAATCACTCTGCTTATCGACAGCAGAAATAATGAGTTCAGAACCAGGAGAATCCTTTCCTTCGCCTACACCTGCCATGTTCGAAACAGCTTGCCCACGTTTCACAACAGATTTCAGATAATCAGCATCAGTAAAGCCATCGGAATGTTTCCTCAACATGGGCAAAACCATTGAATAACCGTCTACCACTTTTATAATTTCAGCAGTCCAGTCCGGACAATCTATCCATGAGGAGGAACTTATTATTCCCTCAATATCTACAACATCCGAACAAACCAAAAGATGTATCAATGATTGTGTGTCATCAGGATCTGCACCACCCAAATCGGTAGCCACAATCAATCTTTGTTTACATGATGTACTTTGGGCAGAAACTACAAAAGTACAAACTAAAGTAATAAATAAAAATAACAGCTTTTTCATATCCATATTATTTCATGCAGTAAATATAATAAAAATACCAGTCCGATGAAATGCTTGTTCACCTAGAACCGGTATTTAATAATAAACCTACTTTAATTAAAGAATCCCAAACTTATGAACAAGAATAACTTGAAAATACTTATTTACTCAAGTTTCGGATTTAGAATATTTCGCTGAGAAGTAAATAAAAAAGGCTTTGAGAATTTCTGTATATAACAGAAATTGAGTAAATTAGTAGTGTTCAAACGACTAATTTCACATCTCAAAGCCATGAGCAAAATATACTAATATTCCGTCAGAACTCAAGAATTTTTTCAGTGAAAAACGAAAAAGTTCCATCATGGATATGTTTTCCACCCTTCTTGTCTCCCTCCGTTTTGACAACCGCAGTCTGGGCGGTAATAAAAGGAGCAACTGCCAACTGACCAATCTATAGGTATTCCAACTTATCGTACTGATGCCATTCTTTGCCATAAAAGGTTTCTCACATTATAAAAACTCCATACTCAATCGTATGTTTGGCGGCAGAAAGGATGTGTTCTATTCATTCATGGCACAGGACCATATCAATTGGCGCAGGCTGATTTACCGTATGTCCGTTACGCTTGTCTCTTCCATAACCTGCCGTAAGGATTTCAAGAAGAGTCATCTTCCGGCTGTTCTTATAGCTGATGATTCCGATCTGCCCAAGACAGGATTCCGGATGGAGGCAATAGGCAAGATTTTCTCTCATATACATCAGAAGTGTATTCTCGGGTATAAGGCCCTCATGCTGTGCTGGAGCGATGGTCGCACCCAGTTCATGCTCGACGTTTCCCTTCATGGCGAGAAGGGTAAGGTGGAAGGCAAGGAACAGGGGATGACGGCCGAACAACGCAAAAGGCGCTATGAGCGTAAACGCGATGCAGGCTCCCACGCAGCCGGACGTAAGGAAGAATACTTCATGGGTAAGGGCGAGAAGCTGATAGAGATGGTCAAGGCCGCTATCCGCTACAGGATTCCTTTTGATTATCTGCTGGTTGACAGCTGGTTTACAAATACCGGGCTTGTGGATTTTGTATGCAGCTGCCATAAGAAGTTTCATCTGCTTGGCATGGCGAAAATGGGTAATACAAAGTATTCCACCTCATGGGGAGACCTTTCAGCCAGAGCCATTCTCGGCAGGCTTTCATCCTCAAGACAGATAAGGTACAGCAGACGTTACCATATTCACTATGCCATGACCGATGTGAAACTGGGCACACGGCAGGTCCGTCTGTTCTTCTGCCGGCGCGGCAAAGCTGAGGGATGGAGAATGCTGCTCACTACCGATACATCGGTTGATTTCATGCGCGCATACGAAATCTACGCCATGCGTTGGGCCATTGAAGTCTTCTTTGCCGATAGCAAACGACTGCTTGGACTGGCCGATTGCTCCGCACGGGACTTCACTGCCCAACTGGCACATGTTTCGCTGGTCATGATACGGTATAACTTATTGGCCTTACTGAAAAGAAGTCTGGATTACGAAACCATAGGAGGACTTTTCAAGGATGTGTATACAGGAGCCTACGAACTGACGGTTGTAGAGAAAATATGGCTAATAATTGTTGAAGTGGTGGGCATAGTTGCAGAACTCACTGGAGCAGATGAGGACACGCTGATGCGTCAGCTTATCGAAAACAACAAGAGGCTGGAAGCACTACAGGCATATGCACAAACTGCCTAAAAGCTAAATCAGAAACTTGAGTTCATAATAATTTCAGTAGGTAATCCATCGGCTTTCATTTGGCGGGCTATGGAAATATTTTCTTCTACCCGTCCTTCCTTTTCCTCTTTTTCCAGTCTTTCTTTACGTGCTTCTTCCAGTCCTTCTTTGAAGCCTTGTTCCCGTCCAGTAGCTTCTGCGAAACTTATTACAGCAAGATAGTCCCGGTAAATTTTTATGGTCTCGTCGTACTTCATGCGGTCCTCTTTGGACAGTGCAGATATGTCGGTAATGTGTGAGATGCATTTGAACTTCTCATTGATCATTTTGATGAGTGGTGATTCTTCCATAGTGTGTCTTGGTTTACAAGTTCGAAGTTAGAGTTGTTCGATGTCTTCTTTGCTAAGTTGGGTGATTTCAGCAATTAATTCTGTTGGAAATCCTTTAGCTTTCATTTTACGGGCGTTTTCAATATTTTGTTCAGCTCGTCCTTCTTTTCTGCCTTCTTCGAGTCCTTCTTCACGCCCTTCGGCTCTACCTTTCTCCCTTCCGTTTGCTTCCGCAAAGCTCATGACGGCAAGATTGTCCCGGTAAATCTTGATGCTCTCGTCGTACTTCATGCGGTCCTCTTTGGACAATGAGGCGATGTCGACAATCTGTTCCAGTTTGTCGAAGACGGCTTGGCGGGCTTTAAACGGTAATCTTTGTAAGGTCTCCATATTCTTTAATACATATATCCAACGTTCGAAATCGGTCTCACATTCATCCTCCTCCTTGGTGAAGGACGGCAGCTCCAGGAAAATCATGCGCATCCTGTCGCTGAATTGCTCATGGGTGTCGCGGTCAGCGAGGATGACGTCGGTCCGTAGTTTGTGGGCGGAGCCTTTCAAAACGAAGTTCATGAAAAAGACTCCATAGACGGCCTTGAGGTCAAACTGCCAGTGCATCCCGCGTTCTCCCTGTCGGGAGATGGTTCGTGACACATAATACAGGGCGCGTTCACGGAAGTAGGTCTGTTCGCGGTTCTGCATTTCCACAATGAACTGTTCCCCGTTCGTATCGGTACAATAGATGTCGTAGATGACGCCGCGTCGTTCCAGCATTTCCGGCAATACCTCCTTGTCAAGGAAGGTGATGTCCTCGATGTGACGTTCGCCGACCAGCAGTGAGTTCAGAAAATCGATGAGGAGGTCTTTGTTGATTTCCTGACCGAAGATGCGTTTGAATCCGACATCTGTAAAGGGGTTGATGAATCTTCCCATGGCTTGTTAAGGTTTAGGGGTTTGTACTGTTTACCATGCAAATGTAAGTGTTTTGTTGGATTATGCCTCTTTTTCAGCGGACTATTTGAGGAAGTGCTTTGCTTTTTCACACTTCCGGCGTGCTTTTCGAACTGGAGTGTACAGCCTTGTATGGAGGAATTGTGCTTTGACAGATTGATGCCGGAACCGGATATTTGGTTGACGGAAATGGATGAAATGGCATTTTCAGCTAACGCGTGCTTTTGAAAAATCGCTCAAAGTAGGCTTTTTTAGGAATATCCATGCAGGTCGGCGTGCATGAATATTCCAAATCAGGGCGAAAAATGCATGTTTATACCGCGAAACAATATTGTTTGAGTTGCCAAACACAAGTGTTTGATGCGTGAAACAATATTGTTTGACGAGTGAAACAATATTGTTTGAGCTCCCGATGTCAAATGTTCGGAGAGTGAAAGTCTTGTTTTAGGGAAATTGAACTTTATTTTATGTTTATTCACCTCTGGTTTGTTCGTCGTTCCCTCTGATTGGAAAGTGTGATAATGCTCGGTCTGTTCCATATCTCGTTTCTTTTTGGAGGGGAAATGTGATAAATGCTTTTCACCAGATCTTGTTTCCCGGAGAAATGCGACAATGTGTGTTTTGCGAATCGCCTGAGAATGCAGTTTTTCGGCTCCGACTCGTCTTTGGATGCGAGGAAGGGATTTTTGAAGCCCTTCGTTTGACAGATTGACATTTTGACAAAGGGAGGTCCGGAAGTATGGGAAGGGATGGGAGGAAGCGGGAAAATCTGATACCGGCAATGGAATTTACACCGCAAAAAATTCCATGAAGTCTTCATGGTATGTTAAAAGGGGGCTTGAAGGGGCTCATACCCCTATCGTCAGTGGTGGAGCAAGGAGAAATAGATGTTTCTTTCTTTAATCAATTGTTTTATAAATTGTTATACTCTTGCGTGAAACGAAATCAAATGAAAATGTAACAAAATTTGCAGACTGAGTAAAGATTTCAAATAAAGATGAAACGTTATTTTTTATGTATATAAACACTTGTTCGTAAGTTTGTCGCGAAAAATAAATATCGCCTGTGGATAAAGGATTATTCATCACCATGAAGAGCACCGTCCTTTGTACAGAACGACACTTGTTTTTACTCAGAGAACTCGTCAGCTGCCTTCCTTGGAAGACAATCGGATTTATTGATGAACTTGAACAACGAACGAAAGTTTCGCCTGTGCTCAACCGGTCAGTTGGCTCCTGCACCCTCTTGCCTGCTGCCACTTGGGCTTGCGAAAGCTAAAAATATTAATCCTTAAATTTTGCGTTGATGAATAAGCAATTTTCTTCCGCAGTCCTATCGGCCCTCCTGGTTTCGGCGGGTGTGATAGGCTCCATGTGTGCATGCAATCCCTCGGCAGGGACTGACGACCTGCCGGCAGTGAAAGATTCCACCGCGTTGTTCGACGACTTTGTCTACCAGGGTGACGACGACTTCTACAAGGAAAATCCTCTCCCTGACGGTGCCTCGTTCTACAACCCCATCCTGCCGGGATGGTATTCCGACCCCAGCATCTGTACCAACGGGGAAGGCGACTATTTCCTCGTTACCTCTACCTTCACTTATTTTCCCGGTGTGCCCATCTTCCACAGCCGTGACCTGGTGAACTGGAAGCAGGTAGGCAATGTGCTGACCCGTCCGTCGCAACTGGTCAACATGAAAGGGCAACACGTCAGCGGAGGCATCTTCGCACCTGCCATCTCCTACAATCCTCATAACAAGACCTATTATATGGTGACGACCAACGTGGGCGCCGGAAACTTCTTCGTGAAGACCCAGGACCCCTTCGGCGAATGGTCAGACCCCATCATGCTGCCCGAGGTGGGTGGCATCGACCCTTCGTTCTTCTTTGACGAGGACGGCAAGGCATACATCGTCAACAACGACGACGCACCCGACGGCAAACCTGAGTACGACGGTCACCGTACCATCCGTGTGCAGGAGTTCGATGTGAAGACCGACAAGACTGTGGGTCCGCGCAAAATCCTGGTCAACAAAGGTGTGAACCCCGCAGAGAAGCCCATCTGGATCGAGGGACCGCACATGTATAAAATCAACGGACATTACTTCCTGATGGATGCCGAGGGCGGCACCAGCACGTGGCACTCGGAAGTCATCTTCCGTGGAGAATCGCCCATGGGTCCCTTTACCCCCTGGAAGAACAATCCCATCCTGACGCAACGTCATCTGGACGGCAACCGTCCGAATCCCGTCACTTGTGCGGGACATGCCGACCTCATTCAGGCGAAAGAGGGTGACTGGTGGGCCGTGTTCCTGGCTTGCCGTCCCATCGACAACAAGTTTGAGAACCTGGGTCGCGAGACCTTCCTGATGCCCGTCCGCTGGAGCGACGACGGATTCCCCTATATCACCCAGGGCAACGAGGTCGTGCCCATGATAGAGCGCCGCGAGGGTGTGCAGCGCGACTCGACCGTGACCTTCGGCAATTTCGCTGTGACTGACAATTTTGACGGAGACAAGCTGGGCATGGAGTGGCTCACCCTGCGTGCTCCTGCCGCCGAGCTTTACTCGCTGTCCGATACGCCGGGTTACCTGACGCTGCGTTGTGCAGATGTCAGCGCTTCGGACAAGGACACGCCGGCTTTTGTCGCACGCCGCATGCAACACCACAAGTTTGAGTGCACCACCCGCATGCTGTTCAATCCGTCCGATGAAAGACAGAAGGCAGGACTGCTGCTCTTCAAGGACGAGACACACCAGTATTTCCTCGCCGTGGGCAAACAGGGAGAGAAGAGAGTCCTGACGCTGGAGAAGATTGGCGAGAGCACCGAGACCCTGGCGTCCAATGACATCCGCAGCGATGAGGCTGCCATCCGCCTGAAAGTCGTGTCGAGAGGCACACACTATGACTTCTACTATGCCTTTGATGGTGACAAGGAGTGGACGGCACTGTGCAAGGACATCGATGCCTCCTTCCTGTCGACCGCCACAGCCGGAGGCTTCACCGGAAGTGTTGTCGGTCCGTATGCTACCTGCAAATGATTTTCATGACCTTATAACGAGGGGCGCACGGTCCGTCCGTGCGTCCTTGCAAAGAACCTCACAATCTAAAATACGGAATATATGATGGGACCAGAAAAACATGGCTGCCTGTTTGACAACAGCTGAAGCCGCCTCAATGGGGAATGAAGAAACAAACAAAGAGTAATGATCACTTAAACAAATGGTAATGAAAAATATAAAGAAACAAATCCGAAAGATTCCTTACCTATGTTTCTGCATGCTGTTCGGTTGTCTGACGGCAACGGCACAGAATACAGGAGGCAAGACGGTAAAGGGTGTTATCTTGGACAGCAACGGCGAAACGGTCATCGGAGCCTCGGTGGTTGTCAAAGGTAATAGTTCCATAGGTACGATTTCAGACATTGACGGTAATTTCACCCTGAAGGTGCCTGACAATGCAGTGCTTGTGATCTCGTTCGTGGGAATGAAGCCACAGGAGGTGAAAGTGACAGACGGCGGTCTGCTCCGGGTGACTTTGGAAGACAATTCCCAGCAATTGGAAGAAGTCGTGGTGGTGGGATACGGCCAGCAGAAGAAGGCTTCGGTCGTGGGCTCCATCACGCAGACCACCGGAAAGGTGCTTGAGCGTGCCGGTGGTGTGACCAGTCTGGGTGCTGCCCTGACCGGTAACTTGCCGGGTGTCATCACGTCGGCTACCTCAGGTATGCCGGGCGATGAGGACCCGGAAATCATCATCCGTACGAAGAGCTCCTGGAACAATAGCGAACCGCTGGTGCTCGTCGACGGAATCGAGCGTGAGATGAGCTCGGTCGACATCTCGTCGGTGGAAAGCATCTCCGTCCTCAAGGACGCATCGGCAACAGCCGTCTATGGTGTGAAGGGTGCCAACGGTGTCATCCTCATCACGACCAAGCGTGGTAAAGAAGGAAAGGCAAACGTGCAGATCAAGGCGAACGTGACCGCCAAGGTGGTGTCGAAGCTGCCCGAGAAGTATGATGCCTATGACACGTTCTACCTGATGAACAACTCCATTGAGCGTGAGGCTGCCATCAACCCTGCCGGCTGGGCGAACTACACGCCGGCTGCCATCATCCACAAGTACCGCTATCCGGCAAATGCCGAAGAGTGGGACCGTTACCCCAACGTCGACTGGGAGGACTACCTCTTCAAGAGTCACGCCATGTCGTACAACACGAGTGTCAACGTGTCGGGCGGTACGAAGGTGGTGAAGTATTTTGCGGCTGCCGACTTCGTGAGCGAAGGTGACTTGTTCAAGACCTTCGAGAACAACCGCGGCTATGACGCCGGATTCGGCTACAACCGTATCAACGTCCGCAGTAACCTGGACTTCACGCTGACGAAGACCACGAAGTTCTCGACCAACCTCTTCGGTTCGAATGCCCAACGCTCCCTGCCGTGGGAGATGGCGGACAACGACCAGTCCTACTGGGCTTCGGCTTATAAATCGGCACCTGACGCCATGCGTCCTGTCTACTCCAATGGCATGTGGGGATGGTATGCCCCGCGTGATGCCGATGTCCCCAACTCCGCCCGTATTCTGGCAACAGCCGGTTCGGAAAAGCGTACGACGACCAAGGTGACGACCGACTTTATTCTGGAACAGGACCTTGCCATGTTGACCAAAGGGTTGAAGTTCAAGGCAAACTTCTCCATGGACTACAACTTCGTGGAGAGCAAGCGCGGTGTCAATGATATGTACAATGACGCCCAACAGATGTGGATAGACCCGAGCACAGGTGAGATCGACTATAAGTTTGACCCTGATTCGGGTACGGGTATCGACAAGGTGGAGAACCCCATCTACTGGTCGACCCAGGCAGGTAGCGCCGACATCAACAGCACCTACCGCAAACTCTACTATTCCTTCCAGCTGGACTACGCACGCACCTTCGGCGACCATGAGCTGACGGCGCTCGGACTCTTCAGCCGCTTGAAGGAAGCTCAGGGAAGCGTGTTCCCCATCTATCGCGAAGACTGGGTGTTCCGTGTTACCTATAATTATATGATGCGCTACTTCTTCGAGGCCAACGGCGCTTACAACGGTTCGGAGAAGTTCGGTCCCGACTATCGTTTCGACTTCTTCCCCTCACTCTCTGTGGGATGGATGCTGAGCGATGAGAAGTTCATGAAAGGCCTGAAGTTCCTCGACATGCTGAAGCTCCGTGCTTCGTGGGGACGTGTGGGCGATGACTCCGTCGTGCAGCCCTGGCAACGGTTTACCTCGGGACGTTTCCTTTACAAGGACCAGTGGAACAACAGCGGCAATGCCATCATGGGTAGTGTCAGCCCCGATGCTTCTCCTTATACCTTCTGGAACATGTCGACGCTGGGCAACCCCGACATCTCCTGGGAGACGGTCGAGAAACGTAACTTCGGTATCGACTACTCGTTCTTCAACGGCCTGGTAGCCGGTTCGGTCGACATCTTCAACGATACACGTACCGACATTCTGGTTTCCGGCAGCGACCGTGCCATCCCCTCGTACTTCGGTATGACACCTCCGCGTGCCAACCTCGGTAAGGTGAACAGCCACGGCTATGAGTTGGAGTTGCGTCTGAACCATGTGTTCCCCAACGAAATGCGCGCCTGGCTGAATGCCAACATGACCCATGCGGTCAACGAAGTGAAGTTCAAGGACGACGCTCCGTTGCTCCCCGACTATCAGAAGGCGGCAGGACACGCCATCGACCAGGTGTACTCCTACATCGACCACGGCAACCTCGCCACATGGGACGATGTCATCGGCAGCTCTGCCTGGACAACCAACAATAACAACAAGTTGCCGGGCGACTACAACATCGTCGACTTCAACGGCGACGGTGTGGTGGACTCTGACGACCGCGCTCCGTATCAATACTCCACCATCCCGCAGAACACCTACAGCCTGTCTGCCGGTTGGGAATGGAAGGGCTTCAGTGTCTACGCACAGTTCTACGGGGTGAACAACGTGACCCGTGAGGTGAACTTCCCGACCTTCCGCAGCACCGCCCACGTGGCATACGCCGAAGGTGAATACTGGACCCCCGGCGGTACAGCGACCCTGCCGACCCCGCGCTGGGGCACCACGGTGGATGGAGCAGCCTCCGGTACACGCTACTGGTACGACGGTTCATACATCCGTCTGAAGAATGTGGAGCTTTCCTACACCTTCCAGGGCGACTGGCTGAAGAAGCTGGGTGTGAACACGGCGAGACTGTATGTGAACGGCGACAACCTCTACCTGTGGACCAATATGCCCGATGACCGCGAGTCGAACACGGGCTACAGCTCATCCGACGGTGCTTACCCCACCGTACGCCGCTTCAACATCGGTATTGACATAACATTATAAGCGCAACGACTATGAACAAATATATAAATCGATTCTTTTTGACCTCCGCACTGGCCATGGCGGGGCTGCTGGGCACGACGACTTCGTGTACCGACTACCTCGACAAGTCGCCTGAAAGCGATTACGAGGAGAACGACCCCTATAAGAACTTCATGAACTTCCAGGGCTTCACTGAAGAGCTTTACAACTGCATTCCCATCATCTCCAACAGCGAGTACCACACGTGCTTCAACTACGGAGAGGACGTATACTGGGAGCCGCAGGAGACCCGTCTGCAGACCATGAACGTGGACAACGGCGACTTCTGGGGCTGGACCACAGCCTACTATGGCTATCCGCGTAGCGGAGGAGCTGCCGGAACATCGACCCGCCGCGACAAGGGTGATCTCTGGACCAACAGCTGGTACGGCATCCGCAAGGCAAATCAGGGCATCGAGAACCTGGGGAATCTCGTGAGCGCCACTGAGGAAGAGCGTCAGCTCATCGAAGGCCAGCTCTACTTCTTCCGTGCCTGGTTCCACTTCATGATTATGGAGTGGTGGGGCGGCATGCCTTACGTGGACCATGTCGTGACAGAGACCGAACAGCTGGACCGGCTGACGTGGCAGGAGTGTGCCGAGCACTGTGTGGCAGACTTCCAGCATGCTGCCGAGCTGCTTCCCGTCAACTGGGACGAGACCGTTGCCGGTAAGGTGACGTTGGGCAAGAACAACATGCGTATCAACAAGATTATGGCACTGGCATACGCCGGCAAGACCCTCCTGTGGGCAGGCAGCCCGCTGATGAACTGGGCGTCAGGTGGAAACCGTGAATACAACACCGAGCTGTGCAAGCGGGGTGCCGAACTGCTGGGCGAAGCCCTGCGCATCACCGAGGAGACCGGACGTTATGAACTGGCTCCCATGGACCAGTACAACGACATCTTCCTCCTCCACAACTCCAACGGACGCATCAACGGCGTCAACGAGGCCATCTTCCAGGAGAACCTCATCGACTATAACTCCCGCTGGCGCTGGAACATGGTCAACGACTTCCGTCCGACCAGCATCGAGGCTTCCGGTATCAAGAACTACCCGACTGCGAACTACGTGAACTACTTCGGCATGGCAAACGGCTATCCGTTGCCCGAAGACATCACACAGGCAGATGCCGAGTCGGGCTATGATCCCACCCACCCGTGGAAGAACCGCGACCCGCGCTTCTACAAGGTCATCATGTTCGACGGCGTGAAGTTCAAGAACTCCGGAGGTTCGGGCGGTTGCGTGGAACTCTATACCGGCGGACGCGAGAGTGAGGAAAGAGACTCCAAGAAGGGTTGCTTCACCGGCTACATGAACAGCAAGCTCTGTCCGCAGCTGATGAACACCACGGACGGCTATAAGGAGAACAACATCATGGTGCTCAACCTGATGCGCCTCGCCGACGTCTACCTGATGTATGCCGAGGCAGCCGCTGTGGGCTATGGCTCTCCGCAGGGCAAGGCTACGACTTACTCGCTGACAGCCGTTGATGCCATCAACAAGGTGCGCGACCGTGCAGGTACGGCCCACGTGCTCGACAAGTTCCTGGGCAACACCACCGATTTCCTGAGCGAGGTGCGTCGCGAACGTGCCGTGGAGCTTGCCTTCGAGGGCTTCCGCTTCATGGACCTGCGCCGCTGGATGCTGCTCACCCAACAGCCCTACACGCTGAAGACCAAGATTGAGTTTGACCGTGCAGGAGGCAGCTACAACTACGATGCGCCCGAAGAGAATGCCATCCGCAACCTGCGTGAGGTGACTTTGCTTGAGCGTCAATACACCGACAGACACTACTGGTATCCCATCCCGCGCAAGGATGCGAACATTTACGAAGGGTTCAGCCAGAACCCCGGGTGGTAATTGACCGATTAACTAATAATGACGCAAACAATGAAAAGAAAGTATCTACATATTGGCTGTACGATGTCCGGCATGTTGCTCTGTGCGACAGGAGTCTGGGCACAAGAACAGCAAGACAGCCTGGTGAACGTGGCATTCGGCAAGATTGCGCGCGAAGACCTGACGACAGCCGTCTCGACGGTCAACACATCGGAGCTGCTCAAGAAGGTGAACAGTACGAACAGTCTGGTGGGGCTGGACAGCTACATCGGCGGATATACCGGAAACATCTGGGGACAGGAACCGCTGGTGCTCGTCGACGGGGTACCCCGTAGCGCAAGCAACGTGCGGGCTTCCGAGGTGGAGAGCATCACCGTCATGAAGGATGCAGCCGCCGTCGTACTCTACGGCAGCCGTGCCTCGAAGGGAGTGGTCCTCATCACGACCAAGCGCGGCAAGAACGAGCCGATGCGCATCGACGTGCGTGCCAATGCCGGTATCAATGTGCCGAAGGCATACCCCAAATACCTGGATTCCGACTGCTACATGACGCTGTACAACGAAGCTTGCCGCAACGACGGACTCCCCGAACGTTATGACGCTTCGACCATCTATTATACGAAGCTGGGTACGAACCCTTACCGCTATCCGAACATCGACTTCTACAGCTCCGACTACCTGAAGAAGGCGTATTTCAACACCGATGTGACAGGAGAGGTGACGGGAGGTAACGAGCGCACGCACTACTACCTGAACTTCGGCATGAACTACAACAACGACTTGCTGAAGTGGGGCGAAGCGAAGAACAACTCAGACATGACCTTCAATGTGCGTGGAAACGTCGACATGCAGCTCGCCAAGTGGCTGAAGGCGACAACCAATGCAGCCGTGGTCTACACCAACCAGTACGATGGCCGCGGGGACTTCTGGGGAGCCGCTTCGACACTCCGTCCCAACTGGTTCGCTCCGTTGTTGCCTACCGACATGATGGACCCCAACTCGTCGTCCATCCAGGAATACATCACCAACAGCAACCACCTCATCGACGGCAAGTACCTCCTGGGCGGTACGTCGGCAGACCTCACCAACCCGTTTGCCGACCTGCTGGCTGCCGGATACATAAAGGAGAAGTCGCGCATGTTCATGTTTGACGTGGCACTCGAAGCCGACCTCAGTTCCGTGCTGGAGGGACTCTCGTTCCGCACGGCATACAGCGTGGACTACACCTCTTATTATTCAGAGGCGTTCAACGAGACGTATGCAGTCTACGAGCCTACCTGGGCACAAGTGAACGGGAAGGACATGATTGTCGCCCTCAACAAGCACAACAATGACCAGAAGAACCCCAACGAGTACGTCGGCAAGTCGATGTACGACCAGACGATGACGTTCAGTGCGCAGTTTGACTACAACCGTACGTTCGCCAACCTCCACAACGTGTCGGCTACCCTCCTGGGATGGGGTTACCAGACACAGAGCTCTGCCGACGAGAATCACGAGAGCAGTGACTATCACCGCACGAGCAACGTGAACCTGGGCTTGCGTGCTGCCTATAATTACGACCATAAGTACTACGCCGAGTTCGGCGGCGCCGTCGTGCATTCCGCCAAGTTGCCCGAGGGTAACCGCAACGCCTTCTCGCCGTCAGTGAGTCTGGGATGGCGCATCAGCCGGGAGGACTTCTTCCGCGACAATGTATCCTGGATCGACGACCTGAAGCTCACTGCGTCCTACGCCAACCTGCATCAGGACCTCGACATCGAGAAGTATTACATGTACGAAGGCTACTTCTCCAAGACCGACGGTATGTACCCGCAGTGGCACGACGGAACGGCAGGTGGCTGGACACCGACGTCCAAGCAGGGTACGAACCTCGACCTCGACTTCATCACCCGTCAGGAGTTCCGTGTGGGCATCGATGCCACACTTTTTGACCGTTTCCTGCGCTTGAACGCCAACTACTTCCATCAGGATACGAAGGGTCTGCTCACCCAAGGTTCGTCGACGATGTTCCCCTCGTTCTTCCAGGGCAGCACGAACAATACCTTCCTCCCGTGGATCAACTACAACGAAGACCGTCGCAGCGGGTTTGACTTCTCGCTGAGCGCCAACAAGAAGATTGGCGAGGTCGACGTCACGCTGGGATTCTCGGGCATGTACTTCACCTCGCAGGCGATGGTCCGCGACGAGATGTACGATGAGGCCTACCAGGAACGTGCCGGACGTCCGCTCGACGTGTCCTTCGGTTACATCTGCGACGGCTTCTTCAACTCGCAGGAAGAGATTGACAACCATGCCCGCCAGACGTTCGGTACGGTACGTCCCGGTGACCTGAAGTACCGCGACATCAACGGCGATAACGTCATCGACAGCAAGGACCAGGTGGAACTCGGCAAGAACGGCTGGGCAGCACCTCCCTTCTCCTTCGGTCTGAACCTGACGCTGAAGTACAAGGACTTCACCTTCTTCGCCATGGGTACGGGACAGACAGGCTCCGTCGACTTCAAGAGCAGCTCGTACTACTGGAACCGCGGCACGAGCAAGTTCTCCGAGGTAGTCTGGGGACGTTGGACCGAGGAAACCAAGGAGACGGCGACCTATCCGCGTCTGACCACCACCAACGGAGACAACAACTACCAGACCTCCACGTTCTGGATGTACAAGCGGAACTATTTCAACCTGAATCAGGTGCAGCTCACCTACGACTTCCCCGAAGACACCTTCAAGGGTACGTTCGTACGCGACCTGAGCGTCTACTGCGGCGGCTCCAGCCTGCTCACCATTTCCAAGGAGCGCAAGCACATGGAACTGAGCACGGGAGTCCCCAACTGCCGCAACTTCTACCTGGGCTTCAAGGCTGCCTTCTGATTCCTCACGACAAACTAGCAGAATATGAAAAAGACTATATTACTTTTAATGGCGGGTGCCTTCCTTGCTGCCGGGTGTGACGACCTCTTCGAGCCGGCGATTGAGAACCACCCCGATATCGAGCAACAGATGCACGACGACCCCGAGTACGCCCGGGGAATCCTGCATAACGTCTATAGCATGCTCCCCAGTTGCTACGACAACAGCGAGTATGCCACCGATGACGCCGTGACCAACCAGTCGTCGAACGTCTTCCTCCAGATGGCGACCGGTGCATGGACCAACACGTCCTACAACCCGTTGAGCCAATGGAACAACGCCTACAACGCCCTCCAGTACATCAACCTCTTCTTGGAGAACGTCGACGAGGTCCGCTGGTCACAGGACGACCCCGAGATGAACGCCCTCTTCGCACGCCGTCTGAAGGGCGAGGCATACGGGCTCCGCGGCATGTACTACTACTATCTGTTGCGTGCACACGCCGGGTTCACTGCCGAAGGTGAACTGCTCGGTGTGCCCCTCATCAACGAGTACCTCACCACCACGTCGGACTTCAACATTCCCCGTGCGACCTATCAGCAATGTCTGGAGCAGGTGTACAGCGACCTTTCACAGGCGGAGCAGCTTCTCCCGTGGGAGTACAACGATGTGTCTGCCGTCCCGGAGGGATTCCAGGACCTGACGACCGACGCCAGCAAGTATAACAATGTCATGGGTGCCAAGGCACGCCAGCTGTTCAACGGACTGATAGCCCGCGCCTTCCGTACACGCATGGCACTCCTTGCCGCCAGTCCCCTCTATCAGGACCCCTCCAACAACGCCACGTGGGAAGACGCTGCGAACGCAGCAGCCGACATCATCGACTACAAGGGCGGAGTGGGAGGCCTGGCAAACGACGGGCTGGAATACTATTCACCCTCAATCGTCAACAGTGCCGACGACGGCAACAACCCTGCTGAAATCCTGTGGCGTAGCGGACGTTCGAGCAACAACACACAGGAGTCGCAGAACTTCCCGCCCAGCCTCTATGGCACCGGATACATGAACCCCTCGCAGAACCTTGTGGATGCCTTCCCCATGGCAAACGGCTATCCCATCGACCACAGTGCAGGAAACTACAACGAGGTCGCTCCCTACGCCAATCGGGACCCGCGTCTGGCGAAGTACATTATCTATAACGGAAGCACCATCAGCGAGAAGGGCGTCACCATCAACATCGTCAACTCCAGCACCGATGGCATCAACGTCACCGAGAACCGCTCCACCCGCACGGGTTACTACATGCGCAAACGTCTGCGTATGGACGTCAACTGCAACCCTGCAGCCACTTCCAACCAGCCGCACTATGACCCGCGCATCCGCTTCACGGAGATGTATCTCGCCTTTGCCGAAGCTGCCAACGAGGCATGGGGCCCGAAGGATGCCCGTCGCGGTTACTCCGCGTATGACGTCATCAAGAAGATCCGTCAGCGTGCAGGTGTCGGCGGAACCGATGACCCCTATCTGGAGGAGTGTGCCGCCAGCAAGGAACGCATGCGTGCCCTCATCCACAACGAGCGCCGTCTGGAGATGTGCTTCGAGAGCGTCCGCTTCTGGGACCTGCGCCGCTGGAAGGAGAACCTCAACGAACCGGTCTACGGCTTGCAGTGGAACGGCAACGGCTACGAACGCATCCTGGTGGAGGAACGCTCCTACGAGGACTACATGTACTACAGCCCTGTGCCCAACTCCGAGATTCTCAAGTTCAGTAACCTGAAGCAGAACCGTGGCTGGGAGTAACCCTACTATCATCACTCACCATTAACAACAGACTTATGAAAAAGAACATACTTTACTCCGGACTGGCAGCCCTGCTCCTCTCGTTCACCGCGTCCTGTGAAAGCTCGGACAACGAGTTTCCCGACTTCGACTACCAGACGGTTTATTTCGCCAACCAGCTTGCCATGCGCACCATCGAGCTGGGTGAAGATGAATTTGTCGACAATACCGGCGACAACGAGCACCGCTTCTCCATCAACGCTGCCTGGGGCGGCGGATACACCAACCGTCAGAACGTCATCATCGACTACGTGGTAGACCCTTCGCTCTGCGACAGACTCTACTTCAAGGGAACCGACACCCCTCTGACCCTCATGCCGGAGTCGTACTATGAACTGGGCAATCCGAGCCAGATAGCCATCCCCCACGGAGAAATCAAGGGCGGTGTGGACGTCTACCTGACCGACGCCTTCTTCGCCGACGAGAAGTCGGTCACCGACTACTATGTCATCCCCCTGCGCATGACCCATGTCGAGGGAGCCGACTCCATCCTCATGGGAGCAGCCGGTGTGGAGGACCCCATGCTGACCAACAGCGGACACTGGAACATCCAGCCGAAGAACTACGTGCTCTATGCCGTGAAGTACGTCAACCCCTATCATGGTGAGTACCTCCGCCGCGGTGTCGACCAGGCGGTCATCAACGGAGTATCGTCAACCATCGTCCGTCATGAAGAATATGTGGAGAACGACGAGACCGTGCAGCTCACCACGAAGAGCCTGACCGGAAACATCCTCTCGCTCTCGGCAAGGGATGCCTCCAACAACATCTATTACTACGATGTACGTCTGGACTTCAAGGACGACGGCAGCTGTGAGATGTCTTCCGCCTCCGACAACGTCGAAGTGACGGGACAAGGCAAGTTTGTCAAGGACGGCGAGAAGAACAGCCTCGGCGGCAAGGACCGCGACGCCATCTACCTCGACTACAAGGTGAACTTCACTGACAAGGACATGAGCCTCGCTACCCGCGATACGTTGGTGCTCCACACCCGCAACGTGGTCGGTGGAAAGACGTTTGAGATAGACATCAAGTGAAGTGAGTGACCCCGCTTCCTCTTCCGTCCGCCTCTCACACCGGCGGACAGGGGACGGGGGCGCCATGCAAACCCATTAAAACAAAGAGACATGAAACATATCAGCAATAAGCTAATCGGATTCGCCCTGCTGTCTGCAGCAGTGGTGGCATGTACCGATGAGTACGACTGCAATCTTCAGCTGGAGAAGCCGGTCGACGCCGAAGTCAGCGAGTACCTCGCCAGCTTCGACCTGCTCAAGACCTACATTACACGCACTCCGGAATCGCCGTTCCAGCTCACTTCCAAAGTGTCGGCTTCGGAGTTCGGGACTCGTGAAGTGGCATTCAGCACCATCCTGAACAACCTCGACGGTGCCGATGTCGACGGCTCGTTCAGCACCGCCTCCTGTCTGCAGGACAACGGCAGCTACAGCGTGGTCGACATGAAGTCGGCGGCAGAGACGGCACAGGAAGCCGGACTGTCGCTCTTCGGCGGAACGCTCTGTTCCGACCAGGGACAGTGCGCTTCCTACTACAATTCCCTCATCGAGCCGGTCATCATCCCCTTCGTGCCTGAAGAGGGGAGTATCGTGGTGGCTGACTTCGAGAAGGATGCCCTTGGCACCTCATACCCCTTGACGGGGGCAGGCGCCAGCTCCGTGGTGGAAGACCCCGACGGCAACGGTAGCAAGGTGCTCCGTCTGGGAGACGAGACCACCGGTTTGAGCTACTCTCACCCGAAGTTCACCGTGACCCTTCCCGGTGGAGCTACGTTGGGCGACTGCTCCAGCCTGAAGCTCGACATGCGCATCATCGACCAGTTCGGTATCTATGGTGCCGGTATGAGAGTCTTCATCAACGGGACGGAACTGGCCGTCAGCAACAGCAACGGCGGCGTGAATGCGCAGGGCTTCGGCTGTAACCCCAATACCTGGAACCGCAGTGCGAAGATTCAGTTCCTGAGCAGCAACGAGACTTACGGCAACTCGCCGGCTGTCATCATACCCAAGAATCTTGAAGGACTGACGACCTTTGAGCTGGGCGTGGGAACCGCCTCCGGCGATGCCCGCTACTACATGGACAACGTGACGCTCGACTACATGTTGCCCGCCGAAGGCAGCACGATGATTGACTTCGAGAGTGATGCCGCGGGTACACAGTATCCGATGACTAACGGCAACCAGGCAGTGGTCGAGGACGACCCCACCGGGACGCACGGCAAGGTGCTCCACGTCGGTACGGCTTCCTCGTTGTGCAGCTACACGTACCCGACCTTCCACGTGAAGCTGAAGGATGGACGTACGCTGGGCGATTACACGGGCGTCTACCTGGAGATGTTCCTCATCGACGGGAAAGGCAAGTATGGTTCCGGTATGCGTATCGTCATCAACGGGCAGGAGTTCAACTGCGGCATGGGACCGGCTCACCTCGGTGCTCCCGACAATGCATGGGGACGCATCTACATCCCCTTCGTCCTGGACGGCACGTCCGGTAACGGACAGATCGGCATACCGGCATCGATGAAGGACCTGACGGAAGTGGACATTGCCGTAGGGTCCGGCTCCGGTGAGTGGCACGCCTACATGGACAACATCGACTTCCGCTGGAAGGCGGACGACCAGGTCATCGAGAAGACCCCCGAAGAGAAGAAGGACATCTTCACCGGCGAGCTGCGCACATGGATAGGTGCACTCATCGATGCCGGCGGTGAGACCGTCAAGGGATGGAACGTCATCGGTGAACCGCTCAGCAAGACGAACGACGCCAACACCTTCCACTGGGGCGAGTACCTCGGGGAGACCGAGTACGCGCAGACTGCCGTCCGGATGGCACGCGACACCGCGAAGACCGACCTCGACCTCTTCGTCAGCAACACCTTCAGCCAAAGCGAGAACCTCACGCAGAAGTTCGACGAGCTGGATGCGCTGGTGAAGACCTGGGAGGCGGACGGCGTGACGAAGCTCGACGGCTACAACATCCTGCTCCACGCCACTTACTCCAAGGATGCAGCCACCCAGGAGGCAAACCGGGAAGCCATTGTCGCACTCTTCACTCGCCTGGCTGAGAGCGGACGCCTCGTACGCATCTCCGACTTCACCGTGCAGGTGCTGGACGAGAAGGGCAGTGCCATCACGACCGCGCAACGCTCCTTCGAGGACGAGATGCTCGGTGCAGACTATGCCGCCTTCATCCTCAAGAAGTACTTTGAGATTATCCCCGCCGCCCAACAGTACGGCATCTCCTTCTCCCGCCTGACCGAGGGCAACGACGCTGTCCTCTGTCCGTGGAGTTCCGGTTACAACCGCACCGGCATGTACGTGGGCATTATTGATGGACTGAAATAACAACTTGACTCTCGCAGGCACAGGCCTCAGCTGACCCGTGACGGAGCACCGGGCGGCGTCAGCTGACGGCTTGGACTTGCGGCGGTCGAATAACAGCAAGACTATGAAATCGTATACCTTTAAACTGTGTTGGCTTCTGATGGGACTGTGCCTCGCGTGGGGCTGTTCCGATGACGACGACAACGTGATGAACACCGGTGAGCGCGAAGGCTCATACGCGCTCTTCCTGAAAAACGAACTGCAAGTCTCCGGTCATGCCGGGACGACCATGGCGGTGGTACAGTGGTCCGAAGCCGAATGGGAAATCTCCCTGGGTGAGGGCGACCTCGTGACAGCAGTCTCTCCCATGTCGGGAGGTGCCGCTACCGACCTGCACCAGAACGTCCGCCTGAAGATTGACTATACCGTCAACGGCGGACGCGAAGCCAAGTCGCAGGTCCTCCACCTGACGAACAAGACCACCGGCGAAGTCAGCGACCTGACCATCCGTCAGGGACTCACCTATGAAACCACGGCACTCGACATCGATGCGTCCGTACGTCATCAGCCCGTGGTCGGCTTCGGAGGCATGTACAACCCGAGGATATGGACCGGCAGCAATGTGCTGAGCACCGAAGATATGAACACCCTCTACGGTCCCGGCGGACTGGGTTACTCCGTCCTCCGTCTGATGATTTACCCCAACGAAGCCGATTGGAGCACCGACGTCGCAGCCGCCAGGCTCGCACAGGAGAACGGCGCCATCGTCTTCGCCTGTCCCTGGGTCGCACCCGATGCGCTAACAGAACTGGTGAAGGTGGGAGACAATGACGTTCCGCACCTGAAGGCGGAGAATTATGCCGCCTATGCGGACCATCTGGTGAACTACATTACCTATATGCAGGCAAACGGGGTCAATTTGTACGCAATCTCTGTACAAAATGAGCCTGACATGGAATTTATGACGTGGACTCCGGAAGAATTGCTTACCTTTGTCAAGCAGTACGGTGCGAAGATCCGTGCCACAGGCGTCAAGCTGATGGCTCCCGAGGCATGCGGCACCTCGCCCGACTTCACTGACCCCTTTATCAACGATGCCGAGGCATTCGCCCAGACCGACATTGTCGTAGGTCACCTCTATCAGGGCTTCATTAACACCGCCCAGGCGGGATACGAGAAAGACCGCCACGACTATGTGTGCGGACTCTACTCGCGCATCGGCGGCAAGACCTGGTGGATGACCGAGCACCTCTTCAATGACGGGGAGACGGAGACTGACCCCGCCTTGTGGCAGTTCCGTACGTGGGACTACAACCTCACCCACCTGGGCAAGGAAATCCACATGTGTATGGAAGGCTATTGCAGCGCTTACGTGTACTGGTACCTGAAACGCTTCTACGGCATGTTGGGGGACAGCGACCAGCGCAGTCCGGCAGGCGAAGGCGAAGTGACGAAGAACGGGTACATCCTGGCACACTACGCACAGTACGCCACCGGCATGACCCGTATCGGAGCGACGTCGGACAACTCGTCGGTGATGGCAACCGCCTATACCAACGAGGCTGGCAGTGAAGTCACCATCGTGCTGCTCAACCTCTCGACCGACACCCAAAGCGTGGAAATCCCCCTGAGCGGAGCCACGGTGAAGGAGGCGGTGGAGACCGATGCGGACCGTGACATGGTACCGGCAGAGACGGGCAAGACCGACACCGGCATCTATGTCATGGCAAACGCCAACAGCATTGTATCAGTCAGACTAGCATTATGATAGTAAAGTATGTTCTCACTTGGCTGTTCGTTGCGGCACTCTGCGTGCCGCAACTTTCAGCCAAAGTGCGGTTGCCACGGCTGGTGAGCGACCGCATGGTTTTGCAACGCGATACCGAGCTGGACATCTGGGGTTGGGCAGACCCCGGTGAGAAAGTGACGGTACGCTTCCAGGGCCGGCACTACGACACCGAGACCGGTGCCGACGGGTGCTGGCATGTTCTGCTTCCTCCACAACAGGCGGGCGGCCCGTTTGTCCTGGAGGTCAATGAAATCGTGATACGCGACGTGCTCGTGGGCGACGTGTGGCTCTGCTCGGGCCAGTCGAACCAGGAGACTCCCATCGCGCGCCTCACGGACAAGTTCCCTGAAATCAACGTGTCCAACAACCACATGATCCGCCACTACAAGGTGCCCACACAGGACGTCAAGGGTGAACTGCGGGAAGAGATAGCCGGCAATGCCGGCTGGCACTCGGCCATTGCCTCCGATGTAATGAACTGGACGGCTTTGGCCTATTTTTTTGCACAGGAGGCCTACGAACACACCCATGTGCCGGTAGGCATGCTGGTCTCCAGCCTGGGCGGTTCCGCCATCGAGAGCTGGATAAGCCAGGAACACCTGAAGGAGTTCCCGCAGCTGCTCGTCGACCAGGCTGCCTTTGACAGCCTCAAGCTCGCGCGGCAGGACCGGGGCGCCGGTCGCTGGCAGCTGCCGGAGTGCGACGACAGTGACTGGGCGACCATGACCGTCCCCGGCTACTGGCGTGAGAACGGGGCGGACATCTGCGGTACGGTCTGGTGCCGCAAGACCTTCGACGTACCCGCCTCGATGGCAGGACGGCACGCCCGCCTCTACATGGGCACGATGGTCGACAGCGACTCTGTGTTCGTCAACGGCACCTTCGTCGGCTTCACTTCCTACACCTACCCTCCGCGAAAGTATGACATCCCTGCCGGCGTGTTGCGCGAAGGGAAGAACGTCATCGCCGTCCGCCTCACGGCAAACGGGGGCAACGGAGGCTTCGTGAAGGACAAACGCTATGCCATCGTGGGCGACGAGGCGGAAATCGACCTCACCGGCACGTGGCGCTACAAGACCGGCATCGACCAGAGCGAGGTGCAACGCCTCTCGGCACGTCTGGCGAACCTCGACCGCTCCGGCTCGGGACTCTACAACGGCATGATATACCCCATCCGGCACTACCGTGTCAAGGGGGCGATATGGTATCAGGGAGAGACCAACGCGGGCAATCCCGCCCCGTACGCCGACTACCTGAAAGCCCTCATCACCAACTGGCGCGAGCTGTGGCAGTGGCCCGACATGCCCTTCCTGCTCGTGCAACTCCCCAACTTCATGGAGAAGAAGGACCGTCCGACCGACAGCGGCTGGGCACGCATCCGCGACGCACAGTTCCGCACGGCGCTCTCCGTGCCGCACACCGAGCTGGCTGTGACCTATGACGCAGGCGAGTGGAACGACATCCATCCGCTCGACAAGAAGACCGTGGCGCACCGTCTCTTCCTGGGAGCACGACGCCTTGTATACGGCGAGAAGGTCAACGCCTCCGGTCCGCTCTACAAGGACATGCAGGTCGACGGCGACCGGATTGTCCTCTCCTTCACCGAGACGGGACGCGGACTGGCATGCCGTGGCAAGGAGCTGAAGCACTTCGCCATCGCCGGCGAAGACCGCAAGTTCGTGTGGGCGAAAGCCGTCATCCGCGGCAACAAGGTCGTGGTGAGCAGCCCCGAGGTGAAGCATCCCGTAGCCGTCCGCTACGCCTGGAGCGACAACCCCTCCGACGCGAACCTCTGCAACAAGGATGGCCTCCTGGCATCACCCTTCCGTACGGACAACTGGTAAAGGCTGACGCTACGAACTTACAAACCCTTAAACTCATATCCTCAAATGACACTACGCAAACTCTTTGCAGCCTGTTGCTGCCTGAGCCTCGCCCTGACTTCTGCCACGGCGCAGGACAAGCTTTATCCCAACACCTTCCCGTTGGGCGATGTGAAACTGCTCGACGGGCCCTTCAAGCACGCCTGTGACCTCAATGTCGACGTCCTCCTCCAGTACGACGTCGACCGTCTGCTTGCTCCCTTCCTCAAGGAAGCCGGGCTGCCGAAGAAGGCAGAAGTGTTCCCCAACTGGAGCGGACTTGACGGACACGTCGGCGGGCACTACCTCTCGGCACTTGCCATCCACTACGCAGCCACCGGCAACCCCGAGTGCAAGCGTCGCATGGACTACATGCTGGACGAGATGAAACGGTGCCAGGACGCCAACGGCAACGGCTACGTGGGCGGAGTCCCCGACGGCATGCGCGTGTGGGACGAAATCGAGAAGGGCAACGTGGGCATCGTCTGGAAATACTGGGTGCCCTGGTACAACATGCACAAAGTGTACGCCGGGCTGCGTGATGCGTGGTCGTACGCCGGCAGCCAGCAGGCACGCGACATGTTCCTGCGCCTCTGCGACTGGGGACTGACGGTCATCGCCCCGCTCAGCGACGAACAGATGGAGCAGATGCTCGACAGCGAGTTCGGCGGGATGGACGAGGTCTATGCCGATGCCTACCGGATGACAGGCGACCGCAAGTACCTCGACGCCGCCAAGCGCTTCTCCCACCACTGGCTGCTCGACAGCATGGTCGCACGGGTCGACAACCTCGACAACAAGCACGCCAACACCCAGGTGCCCAAGGTCGTCGGATACCAGCGCATCGCCGAGGAGAGTGCCGCTGCCGGACAACCGGCTGACGAGCGCACCTACGACGCTGCCGCACGCTTCTTCTGGGAGACCGTCGTCTACAACCGCTCCCTCGCCCTGGGCGGTAACAGCCGGCGCGAGCACTTCGCCGCAGCCTCCGACTGCAAGAGCTACGTCGAGGACCGCGAAGGACCGGAGTCGTGCAACACGAACAACATGCTCAAGCTCACCGAAGGACTCTTCCGCATGCACCCCGAGGCACGCTATGCCGACTTCTACGAGCGCGCCATGTTCAACCACATCCTCTCCACCCAGCACCCCGGGCACGGCGGATACGTCTACTTCACGTCCGCCCGTCCCGCCCACTACCGCGTCTACTCGGCGCCCAACAGCGCCATGTGGTGCTGCGTCGGCACGGGCATGGAGAACCACGGCAAGTACGGTGAGTTCATCTATACCCACTCGGGCGACAGCCTCTTTGTCAACCTCTTCGTCGCTTCCGAACTGAACTGGAAGGAGAAGGGGCTCACGCTGACACAGGAGACCTCCTTCCCCGACACGGAGACCTCGCGCCTGACCGTGCACACCGGGAAACCCGTCCGGGCGAAGCTGCTCGTCCGTCATCCCTGGTGGGTGGAAGCCGGAGCCATGAAGGCGCTCTGTGCCGGGACGGACTATGCCGTCGGTTCCACCCCGTCGAGCTACATTGCCATCGAGCGTGAATGGCGCGACGGCGACGTCGTGGAGCTGACCCTCCCGATGCATGTCACCCTGGAGGAACTGCCCAACGTGCCCAATTATGTCGCCATCATGCGCGGTCCCATCCTCCTGGGCGCCCGGATGGGAACGGACCATCTGGACGGTCTGGTGGCGGACGACAGCCGCTGGGGACACATTGCCCACGGGCCCCTCGTGTCGGTCTTCGACACCCCCTTCCTCATCGGCGAGCGTGCCGACATCCTTGCCAAGCTGACGGCGATGCAGCCCGTCCCCGGCAAGCCGATGTGCTTCACCGTTCCCGGACTCTTCACCGGCAAGTACAAGGACCTGCAGCTGGAGCCGTTCTTCCGCATCCACGACTGCCGCTACATGATGTACTGGCTCTCGATGACGGAGCAGGAGTACGCCGACTACCAGGCTGCCGCCCGTGAGGCGGAGCAGCAGAAGCTGCGTCTGGACCGCCGGACGGTCGATGCCGTGGCGACTGCCGAGCAGCAGCCCGAGGTGGACCATCAGATGAAGAACGAGAACTCCACCACCGGCAATTTCCAGGGAGAGCCGTGGCGTGACGCCCGCGACGGAGGCTTCTTCTCCTACAACCTGGCGACCCGGGGCGAGACGACGCTCAACCTCATGGTGCGCTATTGGGGCAACGAGACCGCCGACCGCACCTTCGACATCCTCATCGACGGGGAACGGCTGGTGGAGGAGAACCTCGTCGGCAAATGGAACAAGTCCGAGCTGGTCAATGTGGAATACCCCATACCGGCGTCGATGCTGAAGGGCAAACAATCGGTGACGGTGACCTTCCGCAGCCGTCCCGGTACGGTAGCCGGCGGCGTGTTCTACGTCCGGCTGGTGAAACCGGACAAACAGTGATTCAATTGACAATGGACAACGTTTCAATTGACAATGGGCAATGGACAATTGACAATTGATTTTCCCCTGTTTGTCACAATGACATCATTTTCCCGGTTTTAACATCACAATTTCCTGATTTGCCGTTTCCAGGTAACGCGCATTTCCGCTAAAATCTCCCATTTAGCGAAATGCGCGTTAAATATTTTAAGATACGTCCTTCTGAATGCGCCTAAATAAACGTTCGTTTACATAATTACACCCTTTCTAACGCGAAAAAGCCATTCGCCGGACCTGTTATCACGGTAAAAAGCACCGGTGACTGGCTTCGTACGGACGCGTCCGCACCACCGTACCGACGTGTCCGCACCGTCGTAGTCGTTCGTCCGTACGAAAACAGCCATCTGTTTTCATTTTTTAGAGCCCGAAGGGGTGCGATTCCGCAGGTGTGAAATTGCGTTCGTCCGTGTGAAAAGACCGACGGAAGGGGACGAAAACGGGAGAGGTGGAAGCAGAATGACAGGAAACCGACGGAAAGTTCGTCAAGGTGTATTTAGTGAATCGCCCGAGAAGGGCCTTCCCGGTCACCAATCCGTATTTTGGTGCGAACGAAGGCATTCTCGGGCGATTCGTTTGACAGATTGACACTTTGTCAATTCTTTGGCTTCCGGCTCCTCCCGGACTGTCTTCGGAGCGAGGATTCCCGGCGGTTGAGGCTCCCCGTCCGTCTGTCCGTCGGCAGACCTTTCCCTCCGGGGAAGGGGTGGAGCGGGGCGGTGCGTCCGTTGGAGGCGGTGAGTGCGGGAAACGACGTTGAATACAGGGATTTTTGCAGGGATGTAACATGAACAAACAAATCTGAAACATCGTTAGTGGGTAGTTTGCCCCAAGATGCCTTTCTTTGCAAGACGGACGATAGCGCGGGGCTGCCTCCTTCCGGACGAACGGCCCTCCGCTGGCAGCTCCCTTTTCTGCGTTGCCCGGACGGGCGGACGGATGCTACATGAACACGTTTAAATCCCATACAGCCATGAATAGAATCAAGACCCTGGCAGGCATGGCAGCCGTCGCGCTGACCGTCCTGCAACCCTTGGCGGGCTATGCGCAAGACCCGCTCATCCAGACGAAGTACACCGCCGACCCGGCGCCGATGGTGCACAACGACACCATCTTCCTGTATACAACCCACGACGAGGACGATGCCGACGGCTTCAAGATGCTCGACTGGCTGCTCTACACCTCGACCGACATGGTCAACTGGACCGACCACGGGGCGGTGGCCTCGCTGAAAAGCTTCAAGTGGGCGGTGCGCGACAACGGCGCCTGGGCGGAGCAGGTCATCGAGCGCAACGGCAAGTTCTACATGTACTGCCCGCTCCACGGCAACGGCATCGGGGTGCTGGTGGCAGACTCGCCCTACGGGCCGTTCACCGACCCGCTGGGCAAGCCGCTCGTGTGGCAGAAGGAGCACTGGGAGGACATCGACCCGACGGTGTTCATCGACGATGACGGACAGGCGTACATGTACTGGGGCAACCCGAACGTCTACTACGTGAAGCTCAATGAGGACATGATTTCCTACAGCGGCGACATCGTGAAGGTCGACCCCGTGCCCGAGCACTACCAGGAGGGTCCCTGGTGCTACAAGCGCAACGGCAAGTACTACATGGCGTTCGCCTCGACCTGCTGCCCCGAGGGCATCGGGTATGCCATGAGCGACAGCCCCACTGGTCCCTGGACGACGAAGGGCTACATCATGCGTCCGACTGACCGCAGCCGGGGCAACCACCCGGGCATCATCGACTACAAGGGGAAGACCTACGTCTTCGGGCTCAATTACGACTTGCTCCGCATCGAGACGCCCGACCACCACGAACGCCGCTCGGTGTCGGCTGCCGAGATGCACTACAATGCCGACGGAACCATCCAGGAGGTGCCTTACTGGAAGGACACCCGTCTGGAGCCTGTGGGGACCTTCAACCCCTACCGCCGTGTGCAGGCCGAGACGATGGCTTGGGGCTACGGTCTGAAAACAGCCCCCAAGGCGGACGGCGGCATCTGCGTCACGAACATCCACGACGGGGAGACGCTCCGCCTCCGTGCCGTCGACTTCGGCAGCCAGGCGGGCACGATGACGTTCCTGGCTTCGGTGGCTTCCGCTGACGGGAACGCACGGCTGGAAGTCCGCCTCGACAGTGCCGAGGGGCCGCTCTTGGGCACGCTCGACATACAGCCGACGGGAGGCTTGGACGCTTACAAGGAGCAGACCTGCACGCTGCAGGGCGCCACGGGCGTCCATGACCTGGTGTTCTGCTTCCGTGGCGGCGAAGGAATGGAATTGTTTAACTGGGACTCTTGGGAGCTCCGCAAATGATGATACGGATGATGAAACTCATCTTATGCCTCTGCCTCTCCCTCTTCGTGGGCATGCAGGCTTCCGCCCGCGAGGTTGAACTGCGCAGCCCCGACGGCAAGTTGTGCGTCACGGTGGACGACACCGACGGCAATCCCACCTATCGGGTGGACTACGACGGGGTCGCCTTCCTCAACAAGTCCCCGCTGGGGCTGGACACGAACATCGGCGATTTCACCCGCGGGCTGACCCTGACGGGAGTGAGCGAGCCGACGACCCTCGACGAAACCTATGAACTGAAGACCATCAAGAACAGCCGTCCCCATTACGTGGCGAACGTGCAGACCTACACCTTCTCGAAGGAAGGCACACCGGTGTGCGACGTGGTGTTCCAGGTGAGCAACCACGACGTCGCGTTCAAGTACCGTGTGCTCCGTCGCGGCGAGACCCTCAGCTGCGTGGTGAACCGGGAAGCCACGGGCTTCGCCTTCCCCGCAGGCACGACGACCTTCCTCTGTCCGGAGATGGGACCGATGACCGGCTTTGCCCGCACGGCGCCCAGCTACGAGACCCACTATACCCCCGACGACACCATGGGCAAGAACGGCTGGGGCAACGGTTACACCTTCCCCGGACTGTTCCGCAACGGCGACCGGGGCTGGGTGCTCCTCTCCGAGACCGGCGTGACGAGTGCCTATTGTGGCAGCCGTCTGCTGGGTCAAGCCGACGGTCTCTACACGGTCGGCTATCCGACGGAAGCCTCCAACAACGGCAACGGCACGGTGGCTCCGGGCATCTCCCTTCCGGGTGAGACCCCGTGGCGCACCATCACCGTGGGCACGACCCTGCAGCCCATCGTGGAGACGACCATTGCCACCGACGTGGTCCGTCCGCTCTACGAGCCCTCGCAGGACTACCGCTACGGCAGCGGCTCCTGGAGCTGGATTATCGCCGGCGACGCCAGCACGAACTTCGACACCCAGAAGCAGTATGTGGACTTCAGTGCCGCGATGGGCTACCAGTCGGTGCTGGTCGACGCGCTGTGGGACACCCAGATCGGGCGCGACAAAATCGAGGAACTGGCACGCTATGCCTCCACGAAGGGCGTGGCGCTCTACCTCTGGTATAACTCCAATGGCTACTGGAACGATGCACCCCAGGGTCCGCGCAACATCATGAACAACACCATCGCCCGCCGCCGGGAGATGAAGTGGATGCAGCGCATCGGCATCCGCGGCATCAAGGTGGACTTCTTCGGCGGCGACAAGCAGGAGATGATGAAGCTCTACGAGGACATCCTCGCCGACGCGAACGACTACGGTATCCTCGTCATTTTCCACGGATGCACGCTGCCCCGCGGCTGGGAGCGGATGTACCCCAACTTCGCCTCTGCCGAAGCGGTGAGAGCGAGCGAGAACCTCAACTTCTCGCAGGAGGAGTGCGACCGGGAGGCGACCAGCGCCACACTGCTGCCGTTCATCCGCAACACCGTCGCCAGCATGGACTTCGGCGGGAGCGCGCTCAACAGGTATTACAACGCGAAGAATGAGCCCGGGGGCCGCCAGCGCAAGACTTCCGACGTCTTCGCTCTTGCCACGGCGGTGCTGTTCCAGAGCCCCGTGCAACACTTCGCCCTGGCGCCCAACAACCTCACCGACGCTCCGTCGTGGGCGATGGACTTCATGAAGGAAGTCCCCACGCTGTGGGATGAGGTGAAGTTCATCGACGGGTACCCCGGGAAGTACGTCGTACTCGCCCGCCGTCACGGCACGAAGTGGTACGTTGCCGGCATCAATGCGCAAGCCGAGCCGTTGAAGCTCACCGTCAGCCTGCCGATGTGGCAGCCGGGACAGGAGCTCAGGCTCTACAGCGACGACAAGGAGCTGCAAGGCAGCTTCTCGGTGAAGAAGCTCGGCAAGAAGCAGGAACTGAAACTCACCATTCCCTGCAACGGCGGTGTGGTGGTCGCGGGGCAATAAGCCCTGACGGACGCATCCGCCGGCGACCTCCCGGCTTCATTCGTCGGGAGGTCGGCAAACTCACGGATTCATAACCTTACAAACTTACATACGCACATGAACAAACATTACCTGATGGGGAGCATGGCCCTGCTGATGGCGGGCGCCCTGCACGCACAGAACCCCATCGTCCAGACTTGTTACACGACCGACCCGGCACCGATGGTGCATGATGGACGGCTGTACGTCTATACCGGCCACGACGAGGACAAGGCGGACTTCTTCTGGATGCAGGAGTGGCGCGTCTATTCGACCGCGGACATGGTCAACTGGACCGACCACGGCTCGCCGCTCGCCATCGAAACATTCTCCTGGGCGGACGACCGCGCCTGGGCGGCCCAGTGCGTGGAGCACAACGGCAAGTTCTACTGGTACGTCTGCCTGCACTCGAAGTTGTCCAATGCCATGGCGATCGGTGTCGCCGTGGGTGACTCGCCGACGGGACCGTTCAAGGACGCCATCGGCAAGCCGCTTCACGACGGCAGTTGGGACTACATCGACCCGACCGTACTCATCGACGACGACGGTGCCGCCTACCTGTACTGGGGCAACCCGAACATTTACTACGCGAAGCTGAACCCTGACATGATTTCCATCGACGGCGAGGTGCACCGCATGGAGCAGACGGTGGAAAGCTTCGGAGCTCCCAACCCCGAGGCGCGCGTGAAGGGCAAGAAGTACAAGGACGTCTATACCGAAGGGCCGTGGCTGAGCAAGCGCAACGGGAAGTACTACCTGCTCTACGCAGCCGGAGGAGTGCCCGAACACATCGCCTACTCCATGGCGGACGGTCCGCTCGGTCCGTGGAAGTACATGGGCGAAATCATGCCGCTGCAGGACACCGGCTCGTTCACCAATCACTGCGGCATCATCGACTACAAGGGCAACTCCTACTTCTTCTATCACACCGGCAAGCTGCCCGGTGGCGGCGGATTCGGCCGCAGTGTCGCCGTGGAGCAGTTCGACTACAACCCCGACGGGACCTTCCCGCTCATCAATGCCACCCGCGAGGGCGTGAAGCCCGTGGGTACGCTCTCGCCCTACGGACGGGTCGAAGCCGAGACCATCGCCTGGTCCGAAGGACTGAAGACCGAGCCGAATGCCGTGACGGGCGTCTACGTGTCCGACGCGCATGACGGCGACTACATCAAGGTGCGCGAGGTGGACTTCGGCGACCGTGCGCCCAAACGCTTTATTGCCTCTGCGGCAAGTGCCCTCCGCGGCGGACGCCTGGAAGTCTATGCCGACAGCATCGGCGGCAAGCCGGTGGCAGTGCTCGACGTCCCCGGTACGGGCGGATGGGAGAGCTGGCGTACGCTTGAGACGTCCGTGGCGCCCACGCTGACTGGCGTGCATGACATCTATTTCGCATTCAAGGGGCGCAAGGGCTGCAAGCTCTTCAACTTCGACTGGTGGGAGTTCAGCCGCGAGGAGGCTGCCCCCGACGTACGTGCCACCACGCAGGCGGCGTCCACGAACATACCCGGTGTGGAGTACCCGCGTCTCGACGCGCAACATCGTGCCCACTTCCGTTTCTACGCACCGCAGGCAACCCGTCTGCAGGTGGACTGCTGCGGCAAGAAGTACGACATGCAGCGCGATGCCGCAGGCTTCTGGACGGCGGTGACCGACCCTCTGGTCGTCGGGTTCCACTACTACTTCCTGCTGGTTGACGGCGTACAGGTGGCGGACCCTGCCAGCTACACCTTCTTCGGCTGCTGCCGCGTGTCGAGCGGCATTGAGGTACCCGAAGGCGAGGAGGGCGACTACTACCGTCCGCAACAGGGTGTGCCTCATGGGCAAGTGCGCTCCTGCACCTACTACTCGGAGACGACGAAGGCGTTCCGCCGCTGCATGGTCTATACGCCTGCGGAGTATGAGACGAACCGCAAGAAGCGTTACCCCGTGCTCTACCTGCAACACGGCATGGGTGAGGACGAGACAGGATGGTCCACCCAGGGCTGCATGCAGCACATCATGGACAACCTCATTGCCTCCGGCGAGTGCGAACCGATGATTGTCGTCATGGACAGCGGCGACGTGGAGGCTCCCTTCAGCCCGCGTCCCGGAAAGGACGTCGAAGAGGAACGTGCCCGCTACGGCGCTTCGTTCTATGGCGTCATCCTCGACGACCTCATCCCGATGATCGACCGCACCTTCCGCACCCGCACCGACCGCGACCACCGCGCGATGGCGGGACTCTCGTGGGGAGGCTACCAGACGTTCCACACCGCCCTGCCGCACCTGGACAAGTTCTCCTACATCGGCACGTTCAGCGGCGCCCTCTTCGGTGTGGACCTGAAGACCTGCTTTGACGGCGTGTTCTCCGACGCCGCCCGTTTCAACAAGCAGGTGCACTACCTCTTCCTCGGCTGCGGGTCCGAAGAGAACTTCGGCACGAAGAAGATGGTCGACGGACTCCGTGAGATGGGCATCAACGCCACCTTCTACGAGTCGCCGGGCACCGCCCACGAGTGGCTCACCTGGCGCCGCTGCCTGCGTGAGTTCGTGCCCCATCTGTTCAAGTGAACCGCCGGAAAGGACAAACAGACAAACGTTTCATAAATACATACACCATGAAGAAATTACTATGGATGGGGCTGTTGTGTGGCTGCCTCACGGCACAGGCACAGGACCCCAACTTCCACATCTACCTGGCGTTCGGCCAGTCGAACATGGAGGGCAACGCGCGTGTTGAGGCTCAGGACAGCCTGGACATCAGTGACCGCTTTCTCGCCATGTCGCCCATCGACTGCGCCGAGCACGGACGGGTGAAGGGCGAGTGGTACAAGGCTGTGCCGCCCCTTTGCCGCTGTCACTTCACCGGACTCACGCCCTGCGACTACTTCGGGCGTACCCTTGTGGCGAACCTGCCGCAGGACATCCGCGTCGGCGTCATCAACGTAGCCGTGGGCGGTTGTCACATCGACCTCTTTGACAAGGACAAGTACGCCACCTACCTGCCGACGCAGCCCGACTGGATGAAGAGCAGCGCAAGCTTCTATGACGGCAACCCTTACGGCCGTCTGCTGGAGATGGCACGCAAGGCACAGAAGGACGGAGTCATCAAGGGTATCCTCCTCCACCAGGGCGAGTCGAACACGGGCGACAAGGAGTGGCCCATGAAGGTCAAGAAGGTCTACGAGTGCCTCCTGGCTGACCTGGGACTGAAAGCCGAAGACGTGCCCCTCATTGCCGGCGAAGTGGTACATGCCGACCAGAAGGGCATCTGCGCCAGCATGAACGACATCATCGACACCCTCCCCGAGGTCATCCCCACGGCGCACGTCGTCCGCTCGGACGGATGCCCCGCCGGGCCTGACAACCTCCACTTCACCGCGCAGGGCTACCGCATGCTCGGTGCGCGCTATGCCGAGACCGTGTTGCGCCTGATGGGCATCAAGCCCCTGGTGAACAAGGAGGAGGCTACCCGCCTGAAGCTGTGGTACGGCGAACCGGCACGTCAGTGGACCGAGGCCGTGCCCGTGGGCAACTCCCACCTCGGCGCCATGGTCTACGGAGGCACGGAGAAAGAGGAAATCCAGCTCAACGAGGAGACCTTCTGGGCTGGAGGTCCCTACACCAACAACAATCCGGAGGGGAAAGAGGCGCTTGCCAAGGTGCGCGAGCTCATCTTTGCCGGCAAGGAGAAGGACGCGCAGGCACTCGCCGACAAGGCGTTCTTCACCGGAAGGAACGGCATGCGCTTCCTCACGATGGGAAGCCTCTTCATCCACCAGCCGGGGCACGGGAAGGCTAGTGACTACTACCGCGAACTGGACATCGAGGACGCCACCGCCACGACCCGCTACGTCGTCGACGGAGTGACCTACACGCGCACCGTCTTTGCCTCACAGGCGGACGACGCGCTCATCATCCGTCTGGAGGCGGACCGTCCCGGAGCGTTGAACTTCAGCCTCGACTACGACGCGCCCCTGGCGCACAGCGTGAAGGCGTCCAGGGACCGGCTCACCATCACCTGCAAGGCTGCCGACCAGGAAGGGGTGCCGGGCGCACTGACTGCCGAGTGCCGGGTGCAGGTGAAGCATGACGGCAAGGGCAGCCGGACGGCGGAAGCCGTCAGCGTGGCAGGCGCCACGACGGCAACCCTCTATGTCTGTGCCGCCACCAACTACGTCAGCTACAACGACGTCAGCGGCAAACCGTCCAAGCGCATCGACGCCGCCCTCAAGACCGTGCTCAAGAAGGACTACAGGCAGGCGCTCGCCGACCATGTGGCAGCCTACAGGCAGCAGTTCGACCGCGTACGCTTCAGCCTGCCCTCCACGACGGCTTCCGTCCGTGAGACCGACCAGCGGGTGGCAGACTTCATCAAGGGCAACGACCCGCAGCTCATGGCACTGATGTTCCAGTACGGACGCTACCTGCTCATCTCGTCCTCGCAACCCGGCGGACAGCCTGCCAACCTGCAGGGACTGTGGTGCGGCAGTGTGAATGCCCCCTGGGACAGCAAGTACACCATCAATATCAACACCGAGATGAACTACTGGCCCGCCGAGGTGACCAACCTGAGCGAGACCCACAGCCCCCTCTTCGACCTGGTGACCGACCTGAGCCGCACCGGACGCGAGACCGCCCGGACGCTCTACGGCGCCAATGGCTGGGTGGCACATCACAACACCGACCTCTGGCGTGCCGCCGGACCGGTGGACGCCGCCTTCTACGGACTCTGGCCCAACGGGGGAGCCTGGCTGGCGCAGCACATCTGGCAGCACTACCTCTTCACCGGTGACAAGGAGTTCCTCCGTCAGTACTACCCCGTGCTGAAGGGGACGGCGGACTTCTTCCTCAGCTACCTCGTCAAGCACCCCGGGAACGGATGGCTCGTGACTGTCCCCTCCCTCTCGCCGGAGCACGGCTACAACGCCTCGTCGCTGACTGCCGGCAGCACCATGGACAACCAGATAGCCTTTGACGCGCTCTACAACACCTGCCAGGCTGCCCGCATCCTGGGCGAGCCGCAGAGCTACCAGGACTCCCTTGCCGCAGCCTGGAAGCAGCTGCCGCCCATGCAGATAGGTCGCTACAACCAGCTCCAGGAGTGGCTGAAGGACGCTGACAACCCGCGCGACGGGCACCGCCACATCTCCCAGCTCTACGGTCTGTATCCCAGCAACCAGGTGTCGCCGCGACTCCACCCCGAGCTCTTCCAGGCAGCCCGGAACACCCTGCTCCAACGGGGGGACGCCGCCACGGGATGGAGCATCGGCTGGAAGGTGAACTTCTGGGCACGCATGCTCGACGGGAACCATGCTTACCGCATTATCCAGAACATGCTCCGCCTGCTGCCCGGGGACGACGTGCAGAAGGAATACCCCGAGGGACGCACGTACCCGAACCTCTTCGACGCGCACCCGCCCTTCCAGATTGACGGCAATTTCGGCTACACTGCCGGAGTCGCCGAGATGCTCCTCCAGAGCCACGACGGCGCCGTACAGCTCCTGCCCGCCCTGCCCGAGGCTTGGACCCGGGGCAGCATCAAGGGACTGGTGGCACGCGGCGGCTTCGTGGTCGACATGGACTGGGACGGCGCCCAGCTGCTCCGCGCCAAGGTGCACTCGCGCATCGGCGGCGTGTTGCGTCTGCGCAGCTACGTCCCCCTGAAGGGCGAAGGGCTGAAACCCGCACAGGGCGACTGCCCCAACGCACTCTATGCCCCCGCACCGGTGGCAGAGCCGCTGGTCTCAAAGGAACTGAAGGACCCGCAGCTCCCCATATTATATAAGGTATACGAATACGACGTGCAGACCCAGCCCGGACAAGACTACGTGTTCGAGCGCGGCACGGCGATGTAACATCTCCAAAGCCTATGAAACTCAGACATCTGCTTACTTCGGCTGCCCTCCTCCTCCTTTCGGCGGGGGCGGTGGCGCAGCAACAAGAGACATTCAGCAACCCGGTTATCAATGCCGACGTGCCCGACCCCTCGATGATTCGCGTGGGCGACTACTACTACCTCGTCAGCACGACGATGCACCTCATGCCGGGCTGCCCGGTGATGCGGTCGAAGGACCTTGTCCACTGGGAGACCATCAGCTATGTCTTCCAGAAGCTGACCGACCTGCCACGCTACGACCTGCTGGAGGGTACCGTCTACGGACGCGGACAGTGGGCGTCGAGCATCCGTTACCACAACGGACTGTTCTACGTCTGGTTCTCGCCCAACGACGAACCCCACCGGGGCTACATCTACAGCGCGAAGGACCCTGCGGGTCCGTGGACACTCGTGTCCCGTCCGCCCCACTTCCACGATGCCTCCCTGCTGTTTGACGACGACGGCAAGGTCTACCTGTTCTACGGCACGGGTCAGTTGCGTCAGCTGAAGAGTGACCTCAGCGACGTGGAGCCGGGCGGGCTCGACCTGAAGATTTTCGAGCGCGACGCTGACGAACAGGGCTTGCTCGAAGGCAGTCAGGCGTTCAAGCACGACGGCAAGTACTACCTGATGATGATTTCGATGGACTGGAGCGTGCCGGGACGCCTGCGCCGCGAGGTGTGCTACCGTGCCGACAAGATTACGGGACCGTATGAGAAGAAGGTCATCCTCGAAAGCGAGTTCCAGGGCTACGGCGGTGTCGGTCAGGGCTGCATCGTCGATTCACCCGACGGCGACTGGTACGGCTTCATCTTCCAGGACCGTGGCGGCATCGGCCGCGTGCCGACGCTGATGCCCTGTCGCTGGGTCGACGGATGGCCCATGCTGGGCGACGAGCAGGGACGCGTCCCCGAACAGATGACGCTGACCACGTACCCCGATGAGTGCCGGGGCTGCATCATGGGCAGCGACGACTTCTCGTCCGCCTCGCTCAGCCTGAACTGGCAGTGGAACCACAACCCCGTCGACAGCTGCTGGTCGCTCACCGAGCGTCCGGGATACATGCGCCTGAAGACCGCCCGCGTGGTGGACAACCTCTTCCTGGCACCGAACACCCTGACGCAGCGCATGCCGGGACCGCGGAGCCAGGCGACCGTCGCCCTCGACCTGTCGCACATGAAGGACGGCGACGTGGCAGGCTTCAGCGCGTTCAACGGGGACTCCGGCATCCTGGCCGTGGAGATGAACGGGGGCAGGAAACAGCTCGTCATGTCGCTCCAGAGCGTCAGCCTGGCGGATGATGACAAGCGCGTGACCGAGGTGAAGACCGACGAGAAGGAGCGTGTCGACTGTCCGTCAGACCGGGTCTACCTGCGCATCGACGCGGACTTTACCGGCAAGAAGGACGAGGCGCTGTTCTCCTACAGCCTGGACAACGTGACGTGGCACCGCATCGGCACTCCCTGCCGCATGATTTTCGACTACCGTCGCTTCTTCATGGGCAGCAAGTTCGCCATCTTCAACTATGCCACCCGTTCGCTCGGGGGCTATGTGGACGTGGATTCCTTCACGTTGGAAACTCTGTAATTGACAATTGACAATGGACAATGGACAATTGCCGTGCGGCAGGAGGATGTTCCTCTCCGACGGTGATTGTCCATTGTCTGTTTTTTTATCTACCATTGCCGTTCGGCATGTCATGGACCCACCAGGCGGTGAATGTAGGGGCGACCGGTCTGGTCGCCCGGTCCAACAAACGAACACCCCCAATCCAACAGAATCCGTTTATCAAAACGACATCATTTCCCCGGTTTTAACATCACAATTTCCTGATTTGCCGTTTTCAGGTAACGCACATTTTCGCAAAATCGTCCCAATTAGAAAAACGCGCGTTAAATATTTTAAGATACATCCTTCGGAACGCATCAGAATAAATTCTTATTCACATAATTATACCCTTTATAACGCGAAAAAAGCATTCTCCGAACCCATTTTTACGATCAAAAGCACCTGTGACTAGCTTCGTACGGACGAACGACTACCACCGTACCGACGTGTCCGCACCGTCGTGGTCGTTCGTCCGTACGAAAACAGCCACCTGTCTTCCTTTTTTAGAGCCCGAAGGGATACGATTCCGGATGTGTGAAATTGCGTCCGTCCGTGTGAAAAGACTGACGGAAGGGAATGAAGGAAGAAGGAAAGACGGCAGAAAGACAGCAAACGGACGGAACGGCTGCCAATGTGCATCAGGCAAAACGCCCGAGAATGCCTTCTTTTCCCACGAAACGTAGTGGGATGCAAGGAAGGCCCTTCTCGGGCGATTCGTTTGACGTTTTGACACTTTGTCACCGTCGTTGCGGCAGGGCGGAAGCGGACGGCTACTGCTTCCTGTCGTCGGATGCCTTGAGGCACTGCTCCATGTAGGCGGTGGGCGTCAGTCCGTAAAGCTCCTTGAAGGCGGTCGAGAAGTAGTTGACGTTGGCAAATCCCGTACGCGTCGCCACCTCGTTGATGCTCTGCCGCTTGGCTGCCAGGAGGGCGGCAGCCTGCTTGAGGCGGACGTTGCGGATGAGGTCGCTCGCCGACTGGTTGGTCAGTTCCTTGAGCTTGCGGTAGAGGTGGACACGGCTGATGCCGACCTTCTTGGCAAGCATGTCGACGCTCAGGTCCGGGTTCGCCATGTTGTCGTTGATGACCTTCATCACGCGGTTGAGCAGGCGTTCGTCGGGCGACTCCACGTGGAGCTTCTGCATGCGCTTCTCCTGCGTCTGGCTGCCGCCGAACTTGTTTTGCAGCAGCTTCCGGTTGTTGATGAGGTTCTGCACGGTCCGCCGCAGGATTTCGATGCTGAAGGGCTTCGTCAGGTAGGCGTCGGCGCCGCAGTTCAGCCCCTCCAGGTTGTCCTCCTCGCGCGTCTTGGCGGTCAGCAGGACCACGGGGATGTGGTTGAGGTTGATGTTCTGCTTGACGCGTGTGCACAGGGCGATGCCGTCCATCTCGGGCATCATCACGTCGCTGATGATGAGGTGGGGCGGACGCTTGAAGATGAGTTCGAGCGCCTCCTTGCCGTTGCCGCACCCCTCGGTGTAGAAGTCGGTAGCGAGCTCGCGGCAGATGTAGCTGCGGATTTCCTCGTCGTCCTCGACCACGAGCACCCGGTAGCTGCTCTTCGGGTGGACTGCCTTCCCCTCGGTGCCGGCGTCGGTGTCGGTCTGTGGCGCCGTGCCGGATGCCGGGCGGACGGGGACAGCCGGGGCGAAGGCAGCGTCCAGCTCGTTGGCTGTGAGGTGGCTGCTGCCCAGCGGAAGGCGGATGGTGAAGTGGCAGCCTGCCCCGTCGGCGTTGTTGGCTGCCTGGATGGTGCCGTGGTGGAGACGGACGAGCGAGCGCGTCAGGTGAAGCCCCACGCCGGTGCCGGGCTGGGACTCGTTGCGGGTGTTGTGCACCTGGTAGAAGCGGTCGAAGATGCGGCTGATTTCTGACTCATCGATGCCGCAGCCGTTGTCGGTGACGCGTATCTCGAAGTAGTTGCGCAGCGGCTCCTCCACGGCATCGGGGTCGGTGCCCCGGGTGAGGCTGACGTCGATGTGTCCGCCCTCGGGCGTATACTTGAAGGCGTTGGAGAGCACGTTCATGAGCACCTTGTCGAAGTTCTGCGGGTCTATCCAGACGTCGAGCCGTTCGTCCGCGTGGCGGAAGGTGAAGTCGATGCGGCGCGTGGCTGCCTGGTCCTCGAAGGTGTGGTAGAGGTCGGCGATGAAGCCGACGATGTCCACGCGGCAGAAGTGCAGGTGCATTTGCCCCTTGTCAATCTTGCGGATGTCCATGAGCTGGTTGACGAGGCGGAGGATGCGCTCGGCGTTGCGGTAGATGGTGTGGTAGCTCTGCTGGCGCGCGGGATTGGCATCGCTCGCCATGAGCTTCTGCAGCGGACTGATGATGAGCGACATGGGTGTGCGTATCTCGTGGGATATGTTGATGAAGAAGCGCACCTTCGCCTCGTTGAGCTGTTCGGCGTGGATGTGCTCCATCATCTCCTGGCGGGCACGGTAACGCTGGCGCATGTAGAGCACGCCTGCGGCGGCAAGGGCGGCGGCGAGCAGGATGTAGGCGGCCTTTGCCCACCCGGAGGCGTACCATGCCGGGGACACGATGATGGTGAGCTGCCTGACCGCCGAGTCGGTGTCATAGCTCCGTGCCTTGACGCGGAAGTGGTAGGTGCCGGGAGCCAGGTCGCTGAAGGAGACGCGGTTGATGCCGGCACGCAGGTGGACCCACGTGCTGTCGTTGAAGGTGTAGGAGTAGCTGATGCGTTCGGGATTGTAGAACTCCATGGCGGAGAACTCGATGCTGAAGGAGTTGTCCGTGTGGGCGAGTCGGACGCAGTCGGCGTCGCTGATGGAGCGGTCGACAATGTCGCGCCCGCCGGACTGCATGCCCGGTCGGACGGCACGGTCATGGAGGTAGAAGTCGGCGATGCGGATATCGGGACGCTTGTTGGAGCTGCTGATGCGCCGCGGGTCGAAGAGGGTGATGCCTCCGGGCCCGCCGAAGATGAGCTCCCCGTCACTTCCGGCGAAGGAAACCCGCTTGCTGAACTCGTTGCCCTGCAGCCCGTCGCCGGCGTAGAAGTTGACGAAGACTTCGTGGGCAGGGGTAAATCGGGAGATGCCGAAATTGGTGCTGACCCAGAGGTTGCCGTCGCCGTCCTCCTCGATGGCGGAGATGGAGTTGCTGGGCAGCCCGTCGGCGGTGGTGTAGGTCTTCACGGCTCCGGTGCGGGGCGTGATGCGCTTGAGTCCGAAGGAGGTGCCTGCCCAGAGGTCGCCCCTGCGGTCCTCGTGCAGGGCGTACACGACCTCACCCGGGAGCAGGCGGTTCTTGCCGAAGGTGCTGACGAAGTTCATCGTCGGCAGGTCCAGGCAGCCCAGTCCGTCGTAGGAGCCGAAGTAGAGCTTGTCGTCGGACGAGCAGAGCAGGCAGTTCACCCAGGGATTGTTGAGCACGTTGCTCTCTTCGCGGTAGTCTCGCCCGTCCGAGGGATACGGTAGGCGGAAGACCTCCTTCGTGCGGAGGTTGATGCGGTAGATGCCGCTCCCGAGCGAGCCGACCCAGAGGTGCTTGTGACGGTCTTCGGTGATGGAGTAGACGCTCTGCACGGGTGCGCCCTTGTCATCGTACAGGGGGAAGCTGGTGCAACGTCCCGTCTGCGGGTCGAGGCGTGCCAGTCCGTCGCGGTAGGAGCCGACCCACAGGTTGCGGTCGGAGTCCTCGAAGAGGGCGGTGACGGTTGCCGAGACCGACTCTCCCTTCCGGCTGTCCGGGGCGAAGTGCTTCAGGCGGCTGCCGTCCGGGGCGACACAGTAGAGGCCGTCGTTGTCGGTGCCCACCCAGAGGCGGTTGTCACGGTCCTTGCACACTGCCATGATGCAGCTCGACCCGATGGGGTTGTCCGCGCTGACCTTGTAGCCCAGGTAGCGGAAGCCGTTGCTGCGCGTGGGCACGATGAGGACGCCCTTCTGGAAGAGTCCCAGCCAGAGGTTCCCCTGGTTGTCCTCCAGGATGGCGTGCACCTTCGCCTTGTCGAGGTTGAAGCCTACGGTACTGACGTGCACGTTCTCCAGTCGGTCGGCAGACGGATGGTAGACCTTCATGCCCTCTCCGTCGGTCCCGACATAGATTCCATCGGGTGCGACGGGACAGAGTGTCTTCACGGGCATCCGTCCGCCCGTTTCCCCGCCGACGCGGACGAAGCGGTCCTGCCGTTCGTCGTAGCGGAAGAGTCCGTTCTTGAGGCAGCCCGCGTAGATGTTGCCCTGTTCGTCCTCACAGAGGGAGGAGCTCCACACGAGGTTATCCGCTCCGTAGTACTGCCGCACGTGGTTGCCGGCATCGAGGCGGAACACGCCGCGGTCGTTCGAGGCGACCCAGAGGCGCCCCTTCCGGTCCTCGTACACCTGGTTGATGAGGCTGCTCACCAGGTCGGGCAGGTGGTGTGCAGCCAGGCTGTCCTTCTTCGGGTCGAGGACGAAGAGGTTGTGTCCCGCGGTGCCGATGAAGATGCGTCCGTCGCGCCGTTGGATGATGGAGGAGACGTTGGCAGTCAGGGTATCGCCCGCCGCGCTGAGCAGGGGGATGCGTGTGAAGCGGTCGCGTGCGCGGTCATAACGCTGGAGACCGCTGAGGCTGCCGATGAAGAAGCGTCCGTCACGGTCCTCGAACAGGACCCTGACGTAGTTGTTTGCCAGCGAGTTCGTGTCGCCGGGCTTATGTCGGAAGATGGTGAACTTGGCTCCGTCGTAGCGGTTCAGCCCGTCCTCGGTGGCTATCCACAGGATGCCCTCGCGGTCCTGGTAGATGCTGTTGAGCATGCTGCTCGACAGTTCCCGGTCCACGGTAAGGAGCTTGCCCCTCTGGGCATGGCACATGACGGCTGACAGGATGAAGCACAACAAAAGTCGGAAGGTTAACTTGGCTCTCATGGTTCAGTGTGATTTGTCCGCAAAAATACGTAAAAATGTCTGAATCCGTCTGTCCCGTCCGCAATTTTACTGCGACAGGGGGCAAGTGGCGGTGGATGTGTGCATCTTTGTCCGCGCAGGAGCTTGCCGGTACGGTGAAAAGTGTTACATTTGTTGAACCCGAATCGGTCGGTAGACCGCTCAGGGTTTCCTCCCCGTACCGGAGAATCAAAACTTAAATCATATCACCTTATGAACACGAGAACCCTATTGACGACAGTCGCCCTTTGCCTGGCGACCCTGAGTGCGAATGCCGGCAACCTCTTCACCTCACTGCTCGGAAAGAGTGAGGCGGAAGTGGAGGCACGGCTCCAGCAAGTGTGGAACCACTTCTTTACCCCTGCGGACCTGGCCCGCTACGAAGCCCCCGGCGAGACCTCGGTCTACTATGAGACGGCGGACGGGCTGGCATTCATCATGGACACCGGCAACAACGACGTGCGCTCCGAAGGGATGTCGTACGGGATGATGCTCAGTGTGCAGCTGGACCACCGGAAGGAGTTTGACAAGCTGTGGGGCTGGGCGAAGAAGTATATGGCTTATGCGCCGGGGAGTGCCTGGGACGGCTATTTCTGCTGGCAGTGCCGTCCGGACGGGACGAAGCTGGGAGGCAGCAATGCGTCCGACGGCGAGGCCTACTTCGTCACCGCGCTCTTCCTGGCTGCCGAACGTTGGGGAGAGTCTCGCTATGCCGACGAGGCGAATGCCATCCTGACAAAGGTCATGAACAAGGACGGCGAACGTACCGGCGTGTACAACCTTTATAATAAGGAGAACGGACTCATCACCTTCGTGCCCGACCGCATGGGGCACGGCTTCACCGACCCTTCGTACCAGCTGCCTGCCTTCCTGGACAAATGGGCGCAGGTCGCGTCGGCGGACCGTCCCTTCTGGGAACGTGCGGCGACGGAGGCACGTCGGCATCTCATTGCCTCGGCACATCCGGAGACGGGGCTGTACCCTGACTACAGCGAGTACGACGGGCGTGCCTATCGCTGGCCGCATGCCGGCTACGACACCTCCATCTACATGTACGATGCCATCCGCTGTGCGATGAATGTGGGGATGGACTACTATCTCTGGGGAAAGGACAAGGCGAACCAGACGGAGGTCATGGCCCGTCTGCTGACGTTCTTCCGGAACGACGGCTTCCGTCATGCCCACTTTGCGCTCGACGGCTCGGATGCTTTCGGCGATTACACGCAGGGCATGGCAGGTGCGAATGCGGTGGGTGCGGTGGCGCTTGCCGATTCCGGCTCTCCGGAACACCGTGAGCTGGCACGTGAGTATGTGCAACGGCTGTGGGATGCCCAGCCTCCCACGGGCAAGTACCGCTACTACGAGGGGCTGGTCTATTTCCTCTCGATGCTCCATGTGTCGGGGCACTTTGCCCTGAGCTTCTGACCCGAAGAACTTGTTGCTAGTATAAAGGGAGATACCGGACGGTCGGATGACCGCTCGGGACTTCTGTCCGAATGGACAGGGGGTGGATTTGTCAGTCCGTCAGTCCCCGGGACCGTTCCGAGAGATTGCCGCTCGTCGTCGGCAGATGCTCTGTGGACCGTCTCGGGGACTGACAGCCTCAGTAACTTACAGGTTCAGTTCCACTTCCACGGGGCAGTGGTCGGAACCGAATACCTCGGTGTGTATCTTGGCGTCGACCAGCGCCTCCTGCAAGCGGTTGGAGACGACGAAGTAGTCGATACGCCAGCCCGCATTCTTCTCCCGGGCACGGAAGCGGTAGGACCACCACGAGTAGATGTCCGTCCGGTCCGGGTAGAAATAGCGGAAGGAGTCGGTGAATCCCGCATCGAGCAGCTCCTGGAACTTGGCACGCTCCTCGTCGGTGAAGCCCGCGTTGCGGCGGTTCGTCTTGGGATTCTTGAGGTCTATCTCCTTGTGTGCCACGTTCAGGTCTCCGCAGACGATGACGGGCTTCCGTGTGTCGAGCTGCTGGAGGTATGCGCGGAAGTCGTCCTCCCACGTCATGCGGTAGTCCAGTCGGCGCAACTCGTCCTGCGAGTTGGGGGTATAGACCGTTACGAGGAAGAACTTGTCCATCTCCAGTGTGATGACGCGCCCCTCGTGGTCATGCTCGTCGATGCCCAGTCCGTAGGTCACGTTGAGCGGGGTGTGGCGGGTGAAGACGGCTGTCCCGGAGTATCCCTTCTTCTCGGCATAGTTCCAGTAGGACGTGTATCCGTCGAACGAGAGGTCCAGCTGTCCCTCCTGCATCTTGGTCTCCTGCAAGCAGAAGAAGTCGGCGTCCAGCGCCAGGAAGGCGTCTCGGAAGCCTTTGTCGCAACAGGCACGCAGCCCGTTGACGTTCCATGAAATCAATCTAATCATATTCTTACAGCGCTTTAAAGGTTTGTCCCCTGTCAGCCGGTGGCGGTTCACCGGACGTTGACGGCGGGGTGTTTTTATGGGTATGCCCGGTTGCCGACGGCAAATCAGGCAAGCTTTTCCTTTACTGCCTCTTCCAGCAACCGGCAGGAGCCTTCGATGCCCCAGAAGCTGCTGTCGAGTGTCAGGTCGTAGTTGGTCGCGTCGTTCCACGTCCGTCCGGTGTAGGCCCGGTAGTGTCCGGCGCGTGCCTTGTCCACACGTCGGAGCTTGTCCATCGCCTCTCCGCCGGAGTCGCGGTACTCCGTCACGGCGCGGTCGAACTTGGCGTCGGTGCTGGCATGGATGAACACGTTGAAGCAGCGCCGGTGGTCCTGAAGGACGTAGTCGGCACACCGTCCCACGATGACACACGGACCCTGTGCCGCCAGCCGCCGGATGACCCGGCTTTGTGCCACGAAGAGTGCGTCGTCAAACGAGAGGCTGCGCTCGACGGGGGCGGTGAAGTCCTGCATGACCAGTTCGTAGAGCAGGGTGCTCGACAGGTTCTGCTCCTTCCGCTCCACGACGTCGGGCTTCAGGTGGTTCTCTTGCGCCACGAGGTCGATGAGCTCCTTGTCATAGAAGGCGAAGCCCAGGTCCTTTGCCACCCGACGTCCGATTTCCCGTCCGCCGCTCCCATACTCCCGTGCGATGGTGATGACGGGGTATTCGTCGGTGGACGTCCGTCGCGGGCGGGGCATGTCGTCTTCTGCGCTGACCCAGCGTCGGAGTCCGTTCAGCCGTCGGTTGAACACGCGGGCGAAGAATCCCACCAGCAGTGCCGCGATGACCGTCCCTTCACGCACTCCCTCGATGCTGCCGAACATGAGCAGCGAGATGAGGCATGCCAACAGCATGAGCGATGTGTCGAAACAGGCCTTCATCAGTCCGAACTCCTTCTTGGTGATGCGCGACAGGGCGCTGACGAATGCTTCTCCGCCGAGCATCACGACGTTGCCCACCACTTCGAGGCTCACGCCGAAGCCCAGGATGGCACAGCCCACGAGCAATGCCACAATCTGCCAGAAGTAGTCCGTCGGGTGGACAAAGCCGAGTGACCACATGGAGAGGTCGATGAATGCGCTGAACACCACCGTGACGGGTAGCTGTAACCACTGCTCCTTCTTGAAGTCCTTGCCCAACAGGAGGATTTGTCCGATGACGAGCAGGAAGTTGAGCACAAAGGTAAGCATTCCCAGCGTAAGAGGCGTGCCCAGGCTGACGGTATATGGTACGCTCGAAATGGGCGAGGAGCCCAGTCCAGCCTTGATGATGAAGGAGATACCCAGCGCATTGACATACAGTCCGAGCAGGAACACCAGGTAACGTCGCAGTAATTCTTGTCTTGACATAGGTGAATATAATAGGTATGTGTTTGTGTTGTCTGACCGACGGGTGAAACGTTTTGTGCGTTTCGGGCGCAAAAATACGGAAAATATGTGACTTTCTGTTACAGCCCGGTGTCATTTCCCCATCCGGATGCTCATCCTACAGTTTGTAAACCTTTCTACTGCATCCTCTCTGTTCGACTGACGGGGCATACGGTACCCGTCCCGTATGTCCGTGTTGCGAAAAGAGTTTACGTGTTTCCTCTTCCCTCCAGTTCTTGGGGAAGAAAGACGGGTGTTTGTTTCACATTTCTTTATTTTGGCACACTCTAATTCCAATAACTTAAAAATCTAATACTTTACAGTCTGTTTTCTTGAAAAAAAGTTGTCGGATGCAAATTAGCAACTTACTTTTGCCACGTAAATCACATTTGCGATAAAAGAGTGTAATATGGAAGCTACAGTACAAAGACAAGACACGCGGGTGCCTTCCTACCGTGCTCTGTCTACTCCGGGTAACTCACGGGCTGAGCTATACAAGAAGATTCTCAAATGTCTGGATGTTCACAAAGTGTATCTGGACCGTGACTTGAATCTGGTGAAGTTCAGTTCAATAGTGGGTACAAATACTGAACTGTAAAATAACACTTGCGATATTATTGATAAACTACAAAAAGGGCGGCCCCGCAAGGAGTCGCCCTTTTCAATTAGGATTGTGTTATGTCAGCAAATGGATTACTTCTCAGGGATTGCAGACTTAACAGTTACAGGCAGGTCGATGTTGACATCGTGTCCGAACATATCTACGTAAGTGATGCGGAGTACACAGTTGACAACCTTACCCTTGCCCGGGTCTGAAGTAGCAGCATCGTTCGGCTTGAAGTTGATGGTAGCTACATAGTTAGTGTGAGAGATAGACGGGATGAAGTATTCGTTGACACGAGACTCATCGAGGTTCTCGACACCGGCTACATTGCCCTTCGTTCCATAGAGTTTGACGGTGGCGGTGTTGGCTGCCAACTCGTCGGACTTACGGATTTCGGTCAACAACTGGTTGTACTTGGCGTCTACCGAGCTGATGCCTTGGATGTCGTCCGAAGTCATTGTACCGGCTTTACGGTAAGTCAATACATTGCCTTTATAGTCTTTCTTCCAAGACCAGCTTTGTACGTCGTAAGCACATACATACTTGAATGCATAGTCGGTGTTCTCTACTTCCACATTGTCGGTTTCATAGCGTCTACCGTCATCGCTCAGACGGAAGCTGATTCTGCCGTAGTCATAAGTTACAGTCAGAGCATGTTCTTTGCCGTCGCTTACGAACTCATCGTCTACGCTCAGCTTGTAGCCGTTGGCTGCATTGTAGAAGACATTCACATCCTCGAATTCGCCTTCCTTGGCACCGGCTTGCGAGTCGGCGAATGTGAAGGTGTAAGCATCATCGAAGACATTCTTGTCCTCTTCAATCTTCAGACCATAGAAGACGCTTGCCAAGTCTTTTTCACCTCTCGGGTCGGTTGAATTCTTGTTCCAGTCAACGTAGCAAGTGTAAACTCCGTTAGCAAACGGTTGTTCCGTCTTCGGCTTGAAGTCAGCCGGCATGCCGGTCGGCAGAGTCTTGGTGACATTGACAGTGATGGTGTACAATACATTGTTCTTGGCATCACGCAAGGTGTATACACCCTGGTAAACCTGGTCATCGATCAACTGGCTTGCAGGCTGCTGGAATTCAGCTTCAATCTTGGCAACTTTCTTCCAGTCGGCTGCATTGGCTTCCGGATTGAGCAGGTTGTCCTTGCTGTCATAGAAGTTGAGTTTGAATGCATCACCACTCAAGCGGCCATATACTGTGCCCAAGAGGTTGACACCTTCAAAGGAGGCATCCCAGGTCGAGCTGTTGATGTAGATCTTATCGGTGATTTGAGAAATAGCCTTGAGAACGTCTTCGCCAAGTTCAAGCTTGTTGGAAACCATCTTAGTCGGCTCAATGTTGGCCTTGATGCTGGTATTCCAAGTCAGGCTGGATGTAGCAGAGCCAACAAGTACATAGAAGGAACGACCGTCCGGGTCAACCAATGTACCGTTGGAGTTCACGGCATATACACGGAAACCGATTACGTCACTCTTATTGTAGTTGACGCAGATTTCTGCCTTACCGTTAGTCTCGGCAACATCGTACATGGTGTTGATACCCGTGATGTTCGGTTCTAATGTATCCCATGCCATCTCTTCAGAGTCATCGCTAGCGTCATCCAAGAAGCCACGGTCAACCACTACATAGAAGTGAGTAGCTGTTTCCATCACTTTGTCGCTCAACTGGATTGTGAACGGTTCGAAAGCTTCTACATTCAAGGGAGCAAAGTTCGTTCTGTCGTCGCCTTCTTTCACGTTCTTGTCAGCTCCTTCGAAAATCGGTTCATCGCCTACCTTATTGAGCCATTCATATTCTTTCGCATCTTTGTCTACCAAAGTCGGAAGTGTGGCACGGTTCTGGATGATGCCGGCATCGACATCGTTGACAGTGAAGTCAAGCTTACCTACTGTCTTGTCTCCGGGCAGGCCGAAGGTCAGTGCATATTCAGAAACGACGTTTCTTTCCATATCCTTCACCGTGTTGTCTTTGATGCCCAAAGCAAATGCACGGTACTTGGAAGGATCTGCCGGCTTCTCACCATCCAATTGGGTAGCAGCCTGGAATTTTGCTTCGTCATACGGGTTGTTGATAGAAACAGCCACTTCGAACAATCCGTTTCCGGTACCTACGGCAGCACGTGTTACTTTGCCGGCAGTCAGAACACCATCATACGGTTTGATGGTCGCTGTGATGATGCCTTGTTCGATCAGGTCATTGCCTTCGCTGTCGATGAACTGCAAATCGCTGTTTTCGATGGTTGCATTGGCAGGAGATACACGTACCAGGAATTTCTTCGTGCGGTTGATTCTCTCGCCCTTGGTGAACTGAACCGGATTGTTTACCACGTTCTCACCGAAAATCCAGGAACGTACAGCCTTGGCAGAGAGCAAGGTGAGCTCGCTGTTGTCCCAGATGTTCTGTACACCGTCGATATCGTCATATTCCTTTCCAACATACAAAGAAACATAAGTTACGCCTTTGTAAACAGCTGTGTACAGCGTAGCAATGTCTTTGTTGATGGCAGCAATATCATTGTTCAAAGAAATAATATCTTGTTGTGCTTGTTCGATTTCGCCACCCATAGCCTCCAGTTCGGCAGGATCAAGTCCTTTCCATTTTTCTACCTGGGCTGCGAGGGCACTCAAGTCAGCCTGAATGTCGTCGATAGCAACGTCATTGGTTTCCTGATAGGACTTCAAGGCAGCTTCCTGACTGGTGATTGCCGTTTCAGCCTTACCAATGCGGAGCAACAGGTCTTCAACCTTTGCGGAGATACCCTTAACTGTAGTGTTCAACTCCTGGTAAGCCTTGTCCAATTCGGCAAGAGTTTCTTCAGTCTGTCCCTGGAAAGCCAGAAGAGCTTCTACATGACCCTGGCAGATGGTCAACGCAGCTTCCACTGCATCGATGTCTTCCTGCAACGCATTGTCACCTTGCTGGATCAGGCTGGTCAATTCTTCCTTGGCAGCTGTCAGGCTCTTTGCGGCTTCATCGATGGCAGCTTGTTGTCCTTCCAATGCAGCTTGCTTGGCTTCTGCAGCGGCGATGGCAGCTTCGTCAGCTGAAGCCTGAGCTTCCTGGACAGCTTTCTCGGCGGCTTCTATATCGCTCTGCAATCCGGTCTGTGCTGACTGTAAGCTGGAGATGGAGCTATTGACTGCCTCCAGCTGCTGAGTCAGGTCGGCTTTGTTCGCCTCGTCCTGATTGCGGAGCTCATCAATGTCGTCATCGTAATCCTTACATGACGTTACTACTCCTGCTGAGAGCAAAGCTGCACTGAACAGAAGCGCATTCATAAACTTTTTGTTCATAATACTAAAACTTTAAATTTAAAGATTAATAAAACTGGTTTTGTTGTTTTCATTCGGATGTTAATCACAGCTTTCCCTGCAAGTGCTCACGTAGTGATTGGGCGTGATGCCTTCACAACGCTTGAACGAGGCGTAGAAAGTGCTCTTCGAGGCGAAGCCGCACACGAAGGGAATGTCTTTGAGCCTACAGATGCCCCGGCGCAATACGTCCTTGGCATACTGAACACGGTACCAATTGATTAAGGACTTCAAGTTGCAGCCGAACATCTCGTTGACCGTGTTCGACAGATAGGTAGTATTTGTACCCACTACTACTCTGTTTCCTGCAACCTACAGCTTGACAGCCAGGAAGATGGAGGAAGGACACCGACGGGTGACCAGAATGCGACCGGATTTGCCGCAGGATACGCGGACGGGAACAAAGAGGGAGCGAAGGACTTCCCGTCTGTAAAAAATACTGATAAACAGGAACGTTTGAAGGAACGGTTTCAGTTCGTGAACGGGGATTGGAGCGGCGAAAAGCGAGGTGACCAGCGGGTGACCGTCAGTGTGAGGGAAAGGTGCGAGGGAAGCGGGGAACAGGATTTTGGCATGCTGATTTTTTGATGGGGAAAAGGGGATGTCTGCTTTCCTTTTTTCAAGAATCAGGCTTTTCAGCTGACGCGTACTTTGTCGATTCCGAACAATCTAGCATGGAGATGCTAAGGACTGTGAATAGAAATGGTGAAAAAGGCGTCTGATTTTAGAAAACTATACATTTCATTTTCGGAAAACAGGCAAAACGTGCCCGGAACAATATTGTTTCGCGAGCCAAACAATATTGTTTGAGGCGTCAAACAATATAGTTTCACCTGCCAAACACTATTGTTTCGTGCTCGGAAGTCAAATCTTTGGAATATGGAAGTAAAAAGAAGTGAGTTTCCTTCTCCAGAAGGAGTGACGCGTCAATAAATCAGAAGGTATTAAAAAGTATGCTTGTCGAGGTGACGGGTGGCTGCATGTTGCGTTTCGTCCGTTGAACCTCTCTATCGGAAAGCTGTGGAGGGGAAATGGTGCCAAACTGTATTTTGCGAATCGCCTGAGAATGTCACGAAATTCACCGATTCGTATTTTGGTGCGAGAAAATGCGTTGTGGAAGGCTTCGTTTGACACTTTGTCAGATGCCGCAGGTGGTGTGTGTCGGTTGGAAACAGAAAGGCACAGGGGAGACATCCTTTAAAAAGAAGCCCGCCATTGACGTTTGTTTTGTCAAAGACGGGCAACTTACCATGTTCTAATTTATATCGAACTCACGTTAATTTAAATCATAAAATACCAGCACCGGATTTCCTTCTTCATCCACCTGATTCAAACAAGCCTTCAACTCAGGAGAGGTAATCTTCTCTTTCATATCAAGCAACGAAAGGCTGCCTACCAGCAAATCCCCATCCGTGCCGACTGGCATTGGAAACAAACCGCCCAACCCCAAATCGTCCTGCACGTCAGCGGCTTTCACGTTGGCAACCCGCCCCGAAGACTTGTTATAAACCGACAGATACAAGTCTTTTTGAACATAATACTTCACGGCTAAGGCAGCTTGGTTTTCATATACATACAGAAAATGGATATAATCGTCCGACAAGATCTCACGCATTACATCTCCC
>NZ_JAMBLN010000022.1:0-74157 GCF_023337025.1 Mediterranea sp. ET5
TTATGGGCTTCCTGCTTGAAAGCTCTGCTTCGTTTTGGTATTTTTGAATTGCTGTGAGAAGCTTCTGACTAAGCTATAATAATGTGTGCTGAACAGCACGTATGGTGGTGTGAGAGGTCGGGAGATATGAAGTAAGAGATAAATACCGATGATTGACATTGATCTTTCTTAAATTTTTATTTCCTGACAAACATAGGTCTCTTTTCTTTACAGTGCTATTCTCTGCCTGTGTTATGTGGTATTATGTATAGGGTGATAACGTATCTTTCGATTGTATTTTAATGGTGATAAAAGATACCATCTTGTGATGAATTTTTCTCCCTTTTGGATGAACTTCAGGTAATTATCTTTATGAAATATTTGCTTATATCGATTTATCTTGCGAATATTGCAGTACGACTAAACATTCCACATACTTCATTTATGATGGAGTCTGACAGGAATGCATGCCGTACCCCGTAAAGGTACTGCTTCTGTGTATCCGGTATCCTTATGAGAACCTTAAACCAATTCCTTGGAAGGAAGGAAAATAATAACCCGGATACAAGTCCTTCTGCCTGCATCCATACCCTAACTACCATGAACATGACATGTAAGCTCTTATTGAACTATGTATCTTTACTACTTCTTTTGGGATGCGAGAAGAATGTTGAAGAAGAAAACAGAATTCCCCTTTCGAATATTGAAGTTTCGTTTAACAGCGTGATATCTAGAGTTACCGATTTGAACTGGGACGCCAATGACCGCATCGGTGTTTTCATGTACTTGAGTGGCAGTGGTCTGTCGGAAGAGAGCGTTGTCAATTCAGTTCCAGCTTGCTACGTCTATCAGAATGGGGCATTCTGTCCCGAAGGAGAGGAAGACCGCTTGTTCTATCCGGTTGAAGAGCATGTGGACTTTGTGGCTTATTATCCGCTCCAGGATGTTTCAGGCTACAAGCTCGGGTTGGATATCTCTGACCAGCAGCATCCCTCTTCCTTTGACTTGCTTTGTAGCGACAATCTGAAGGATATTTCTGCTACTTCTACACCACTGACGCTTGACTTCGCTCATTGTCTCAGCAAACTGAGTTTTGCCGTCAGTCTGCAGGAAAGTATGCAGGAGTCGGATTTGAGTGGTATGCAGATATTTATACGAGATGTTCCCATTAAGGCGACTTTCGACCTGTCAACTAGAAGGCTCGATCCGGAAGCCTCCTCAGCTTCTTCCTTGGCTGCACGGGTTACAGACACGAAGGGGGAGGCAATTGTATATCCGGGTGAGGCACGAAACCATACGGTGTCTGTCGTACTGCCTTCCGGGCATTATGATTTCTTCATTTCTCCGGACCAGGAGGATTGGAAGCCTGGTACGAAGTATCAGTACACCCTCTCTTTGGACCGGAGCACCAACAGTCCCTCCCTGAATGCGGAAATTTCCCCATGGAAAGACGGAGAGGCAGACAGTCTTTCGAACAAACCCGGCACAAACGTTCCTTTTCCATGGAACGGATCCTCTTCAGACCGTCATTGGTATAAAGCGACAGACGCGGTATTCACTCTCTCTCGTGGCAGCGAACTCAAGGGACTTGCAGACTTGGTGAACTCGGGCGTAACATTTGAGGGTAAGACTATCAGGCTTGGCAAAGATTTGGATTTGGGTGGTCATCCTTTCACTTCCATCGGCGATAGTACTCATGTCTTTGCTGGTACTTTTGACGGTAAGAGCTTCCACATCTTAGGTTACCTTCCGGACGTGACTGATACTTATGTGGGACTCTTCGGTAACAATGCCGGACATATATGTAATGTCACTCTTGCAGGTTCCGTGGCTGTCTCGCTGACTGCTGAAGACATGCCTTCGGTCATGGGCTGTTTGGTGGGTTATAATGTGGGCAGCATTGAGAACTGCACCAACTGTGCATCCCTGACAGCTTCTCTGAAATCCTTTAATGTGAAAAAACGTGGCTTTGATATGGGCGGTATTGCTGCCGTTAACTTGGGGCGTATCACCGGATGTCGTAACTACGGGCGTCTTGCCTACTCGTCTTCTGTGCCGAATGTGCCGGAGGTTCATGTTGGCGGTATCGTCGGTCTGCTGAAATCCGGTTCGATTTCCGATTGTTCCAATCACGCTTTACTGAAATGTAACGGCAACAATATCGAGCTTGGCGGTATCTGCGGATGTCGTAATTCCTTTACGGATAATCTTTCCAAGACACGGGCACTACTGTCTGCATGTGACAATTATGGCGAGGTCCGTCTTCCTGCCGTTTCCTTGATAGGCTATTGTGGTGGTATCATCGGCAGTATTGACGATTGGTCTGCCATCGAAGGCTGCCGGAACAAGGGTAATGTGTATTCCTATTCCACGGGAACCGGCAAATTGTCTTCAGCCTACGCAGGTGGCATTGTGGGACGTGGCGCACGATGCCTGATGAGCCGATGCTCGAACTACGGAAAAGTTACTGCTGGCCGGTCGCGGATTGGTAATAGAATACACGCCTATGCCGGTGGTATCATAGGTTACCTCTCTACCGATTCTGAACTACATGCAAGTGTGCACCATACAAATGCCCAGGTGGAATGCAACGAAATGCTCGGTGGTATTGTCGGTCGCATGAGGATTGTGGAGGATAAAGAGCACACCCCGGTTGTTTATGGCTGCAATATGAACCAAGGCTATCCAGCTAAATGGATTGGTTCGGAGGAAGATGACAATCCTACTAGCGGGGTGAAGATGGACGCACACGAAGAGAAATAAATGCTTTGTCATAGTCTTTGGAGTGCACCAATGGCTATGATTGCGATTTTGAGCTTAGTTAGTTAAGAAGGGACTGATTCTTTAGTGGAAGAGTCGGTCCCTTTTTATAGATACTGACATTATTTATCAAAGTCGATGAGCTGGCTGGATCGACCTATAGCCGAGATTTATTATTGTATATTTTACTGGATGTATTATCTTTGTCATTCCATATTAGTGACTTTATTTACAGATGCTAGGCTGATGTGTCTTTAAGTTCCTGTATTGCCCTTATTATAGATTATTTTGTAAGGTGTCTCTTGCCCTAAAATGTTTTTTTGATTAAAAGATGTGAATTATATTATCTATCTCCTAGAATTTACTATTTTTGTTGTCGCAATTTTTGCAGGTATTTATTTCAAAGAAATCGAAGTCTTTTTACAAGAGTTTATAATGTTTATCTAGTTGTATCTGTAATGATTAGAATTGAATGACCCTCTTGTGACGATAGCTGATGGGATAGTTTTGGGATAAATGCCTCATATTTTACCTGTACTTTGGATTCGGTCCGCGGCAACAGAACTGAAATTTATTAACTAAACAAACAAATACTTTAAAAACTAAAAAGCTTTATTATGGAAACAACTAAGAAAAAATCTACGAAGATTTGGGGTATCAAAAATGCTGGTATAGTTATTATCTGCTGTTTCATCGTAGCAGTATGTATCTTCCGGTTCTTCTTGGGCGATGGCTCTAACTTTGTTAACAATGACCCGAACAACCACCCGGTAAACTTGTTGGGTACTGTCTATAAAGGTGGTGTGATCGTGCCGGTTATCCAAACTTTGTTGCTGACTGTTATCGCATTGAGCGTTGAACGTTACTTCGCATTGCGTTCTGCTTATGGTAGAGGTTCTTTGGTGAAATTCGTTGCTAACATTAAGGACGCTTTGGCTGCCGGTGACTTGCAGAAAGCTCACGCAGTATGTGACAAACAACGCGGTTCTGTTGCAAACGTAGTAACTGCTACTTTGGTTAAATACGCTGAAGTTGAAAACAACAATGGCTTGACAAAAGAACAAAAGGTATTGGCTATCCAAAAGGAATTGGAAGAAGCTACAGCTCTTGAAATGCCTATGATGCAGCAGAACTTGCCGATCATCGCTACCATTACTACTCTGGGTACATTGTTCGGTCTGCTTGGTACCGTTGTTGGTATGATCCGTTCATTCCAGGCTCTGGGTGCCGGTGGTGGTACTGACTCTGTTGCATTGTCAACCGGTATTTCTGAGGCCTTGGTTAACACTGCATTCGGTATCTTGACTGGTGCTTTGGCTGTTATCTCCTACAACTACTACACTAACAAAATTGATAAGTTGACTTATAGCCTTGACGAAGTAGGTTTCTCTATCGTACAGACTTTTGCTGCTACTCATAAATAATTTCGGCTCACCTTTTAAATCATTTTAATTATGGCTAGAGCTAAAATTAAAAAGAAAGATACTTTCATCGACATGACGGCAATGAGTGACGTTACCGTACTGTTGCTGACTTTCTTTATGTTGACTTCAACCTTCATTAAGAAAGAGCCGGTAATGGTTTCCACTCCTGCTTCTGTGTCTGAAATTAAGATTCCGGAGACGGATATCCTTCAGATACTGGTCGACCCGAAAGGTAAAATATTCATGAGCCTGGATAAACAGCAGGATATGCGTGCTGTTTTGGAGGCGGTAGGTAATGAGTATGGTATTGCATTTACGCCGACGGAAATACATAAGTTCTCACTTGCTCCTACTTTTGGTGTCGCAATTGGCAAGATGAAGCAATTCCTTGCATTGCCCTCTGACAAGCAGGACGAGATTTTGAAGAATGAGGGTATCCCCTGTGACAGCGTTGATAATCAATTTAAAGCTTGGGTACGTCAAGCGCGTGCCGCTAATCCGGATTTACGTATTGCTATCAAGGCAGACCAGACTACTCCCTATTCTGTAATTAAACAAGTAATGTCATCACTTCAGGACCTTCGAGAGAATCGTTACAATTTGATTACGAACTTGAAGGAAGTTGAAGAATAAAAAACTGGTTAAGGAATATGGCAGAAGTACAACAAGGTGCAAATGAAAAAAGAGGTAAAAGCAAACAGAAAAAGATGAATGTCCGCGTGGATTTTACTCCGATGGTGGATATGAACATGTTGCTGATTACCTTCTTTATGCTGTGTACCACGATGAGTAAGCCTCAGACGATGGAGATTAGTATGCCGGCGAAAGAAGACTTGACCGATGACCAGAAATCAAAAGTTAAGGCATCTGAAGCCATTACTTTGCTGTTGGCTGGTGATGACCGGGTCTTCTATTATGACGGACAACCCAACTATGAGGATTATACATCGTTGAAGCAGACTTCTTATAATGCAGATGGTTTGCGTGCTATGTTGCTGAAGAGAAATGCGGCAGCCGTGAATGAAGTAAACAAACTCAAGCAAGATAAGATTGATTTGAAAATATCTGAGGATGAATATAAGGAGAAACTGAGCGACATTAAGGGTGGAAAGAATACCCCGACTGTCATCATCAAAGCTACAGATGATGCTTCTTATAAGAATCTGATTGATGCTCTCGATGAAATGCAGATTTGCAATATCGGTAAGTATGTGATCACTGACATTACAGAAGGTGATGAGTTCTTGATCAAGAACTTTGATGCCAAGGGTACGTTGGCCAGTGAAGCTGCAGCACAACAATAATGAATCACACCTAAAATAATATAGATATGGCAAAAATAGATTTGACTTCTTTACAATGGTGTGATCTCGTTTTTGGAGATAAGAATAAGTCTTATGGTGCGTATAAGATGCGTGCCGACTCTCCAAAGCGTCACACACGCGCAATGATCATTGTGATTCTTGTAGTGGCTCTTGCATGTGCTCTCCCGACTTTGATAAAATTGGCTACTCCTGAACAGACTGTGGATGAAGCAATGACGGAAGTAACAACGCTTTCGCAATTGGATGAACCCGAAGTTAAGCAGAAGGAATTTGTAAAACCGGTGGAAGCAACTCCTCCCCCTCCTGCCTTGAAGAGTACCATCAAGTTTACTGCTCCGGTCATCAAAAAGGACGAGGAAGTGCCTGATGAAGACCAGATGAAGAGTCAGGATGAGTTGAATGCAAGTAAGACCAGTATTTCTATCGCTGACGTAAAAGGTAACGATGAAGAGCATGGTGCGGATATTGCCGACCTGAAGCAAGTCGTTGTCCAGGCCAAAGAGGAACCGGATCAGGTGTTCGATATGGTAGAACAGATGCCGACCTTCCCCGGCGGACAGGAAGAGTTGATGAAATACATCGGTAAGAACCTTCGTTATCCTGCTATTGCTCAGGAGAACGGTATTCAGGGACGTGTTATTTGTCAGTTCGTAGTTGGTAAAGATGGTAAGGTACGCGACGTTGTCGTTGTACGTACATTGGATCCTTCTTGCGACAAGGAAGCTATCCGCGTGTTGAGCGGAATGCCCAAGTGGATTCCGGGTAAGCAGAACGGTAAGGCTGTGTCCGTAAAATATACCGTGCCTATTGTCTTTAGATTACAGTAATGAGACTTGTCTCATTCCAACTCTATTAAGTGCGATGTTTTTGGGATTGCCGGTTGATGCCGGCATCCCAAAAACGATAGCACTTCAGTTTTGTTTCTTTTCTGAATAGCAGCCAGACTGGATGGCTCCTGTGGAATTTACAGCATCTCTAGCCTTTCGAATAATTAGAATGAAAACCCATTTTACATATCTCATTAGCTTTATGCTCTTAGGCCTGTTGGTTGCATGTCAGCCCAAGCCGAAAGACGGTCGTACGGATACGTTCAATACCGGTTCGGTGTATATTACTGCCGACGAAAGCTTCCGACCGATCATTCAGGAAGAGATTGATGTGTTCGAAGGACTGACTCCCGCAGCTACCATAAATCCCATTTATACAACGGAAGTAGAAGCCATCAGCCTGTTGTTGAAGGACAGTGTGCGCTTGGCAATTGCCACCCGTACATTTACACCCCAAGAATTACAGTCATTTGAAAGTCGCAAGTTTCAGCCGCGTGCCATCAAGGTTGCTGTCGATGGGTTGGCGTTGATTGTCAACCGAAGCAATCCTGACACGCTCATTTCAGTCAGAGACATACGCCGGATTCTGACCGGTGATGTGCAAAACTGGAAAGATATTTATCCGTCGTCAAAGCTGGACGACATCTGTCTTGTGTTTGATAACAAGAATTCAAGTACGGTGCGTTACGCCATGGACTCCATCTGTGGTGGAAAGCCCTTGGACAACAAGAAGGTCTATGCACTGGACAACAATCTGGAAGTAATTGATTTTGTCGCCAAGACACCCGAAGCAATCGGTGTCGTCGGCGTAAACTGGTTGACAAACCGGAGTGACTCGACACGGCTCTCTTTCCGTGATGAGATTCGGGTGATGTCGGTCTCTGCCGAAAATCAGGCACGTCCCGACAATTCCTACAAGCCTTATCAGGCTTACTTGTATTATGACGATTATCCATTGGCACGGCCAATCTATATACTGTTGAATGACCCCCGTAACGGACTGTCGTGGGGCTTCTCCAACTTCATGCAGAGCGATCGCGGACAACGCATTATCCTGAAGGCCGGTCTGTTGCCGGAGATTCTGAGAGGATATATCTCTGTGAGAGTTAATGACCAATAATAAGTAGAAGACTAAAATTATCTTGATACACTCTATGAAAAGACTAAATCTATTTTTATTAGGAGCGTGTGTGGCAGCAAGCTCACTCTACGCACAATCAGAAGATTGGAAAGCAGGCGTTGCCAAAGTGAAGGATTTGATCAAGACCAATCCTGAAATGGCTGAAGAGCAAGCAGACGATTTGTTGAAAGGCAAGAATAAAAAGAACGTAGAATTGGTTTTGGCCATTGGTCGTGCATACTTGGATGCCGGACAACTGGAGCAGGCGGATGACTACGCAAAGTTGGCTAAGAAGGCCGATTCCAAATCGGCAATCGTCTCTGTTTTTGAAGGAGACATCGCTGTGGCCCGTAAGGACCCGGGTACTGCCAGCCAACGTTACGAAGAGGCTATTTACTTCGACCCGAATTGCAAGGAAGCATACCTGAAGTATGCTGATATCTACAAAGCTGCCAATCCCAGTCTGGCTACCGGAAAGCTGGAAGAGTTGAGAGCCATCGACCCCCAGGCTGTGGAAGTTGACCGTAAGTTGGCTGAAATCTATTATTCTGCCAACCAGTTCGATAAGGCTGCTGATGCTTACGCACGTTTTGCTGAAGGCGATAAGGCAACTGAGAACGACCTGGTGAAATACTCTTTCGCTCTCTTCCTCAATCACAACTTTGAGAAATCCTTGGAAGTGGCAAATCTTGGTTTGCAAAAGAATCCTCAACATGCTGTATTCAACCGTCTGCGTATGTACAACTTCATTGACTTGAAGCGTTACGACGAAGCGAAGGAAGCTGCCAATGCTTTCTTTGGTGCATGCAAGGTGGAAGACCTGACTTACCTGGATTACCTTTACCATGGTACTCTTTTGGAGGCTTTGAAGGTATACGAGGATGCAGTTGTTTCTTTGGAAAAGGCATACGACATGAACAAGGAGCGCAGCGAAGTCCTCAATCAGATTGCATCGTGCTATGAAAGTGCCGGTAAATATGAAGAGGCAATCAATGCGTTCAACAAATATGTAGAGACACTGCCGGAAGACAAGAGAACTCCGGACCTCGTGTTCCAATTGGGACGTATGTATTACGGTGAAGGTACTACCACGGACAGCATCAACTATACTCCGGAGATGAAGACAGTTGCCTTGCATAAGGCTGATTCTACTTTCGGCAAGTTGGCTGAGCTGGTTCCCGATAACTACCTGGGTAATTTCTGGCGTGCACGTACGAACTCTGCACTTGACCCCGAAACTACGGCAGGTCTGGCTAAGCCTTACTACGAACAGGTTGCTACCTTGTTGGCTGACAAGGCTAAGGAAGACAGTCGTTACAACCGCTACTTGATTGAGTGCTACCGCTACTTGGGTTACTACTACCTGGTGGCTGAAAAGTACGAAGAATCAAAAGAGTACTGGAACAAAATCTTGGCTATCGATCCCGAAGATGCTATCGCTACGAAAGCATTGGAAGGTATTAAATAGTGGATAATTTTAGTTGTTTACGTGTAAGGAGGAGCAAGAGTGATTCTTCCTCCTCCTTTTTTATGTGTTGTCTGATTTTTTCGAATGTTTTCAACTGTTCCCTTTCTCGGTACCATGGTACGGAGGAAGGGAATTTTTTTTTAAGATTTTCCCCTCAAGATAAACTTGGATACTCCATTGAGAGGCTCGTTGGGGCGTCTTGCGCAAGAGGACACAGCGTCTTGCGCATCTCCCTGGTATCCTCATGAGCATCTCGGCAAAAGGAGATGAGCAAGACGTGGACAGGCTCTTCAGCAAGAGGATGGCAACCTTTTCCGCAAGAAGCGTCGGTCTTTTCCGTTCGCCGGAATCTCGAGCTACGGAAGCCTGAGGAGGGGCAATCAGGTAGTGTCGAGCCCCGTACAATCTTATGAATAAGTGTGTTTAGTACATCTTGGATGCATGATTCTTCATGTCCCGATTTGGGTTTAATTAACAGTATGTAGAGAAGTCTGTCGAATTGTAATCTGAACCTTCATTTTCTCTTTCTAAAGTTCTTCATTCAGGCGCCTGACAGCTATAAATGGGAATCTGTTTTCCTCTTGAAGGAAAGCTCGCTTGAAAGAATGATTGACAAAATGTTCTCAAACGGCTGGATTGTGTGCAAAAAGTTCCTTCGGACTATTGCGTTATACCGGATTTTTACCATATTTGCTAAAAATATGATATATGAATCCGATTAGAGACTTTGCCCAGATGACCGCACACCTGCAATCGCTCTCCCACAGGAAGCGCGTTGTGGTGGTCTGCCCGAATGACCCTCATACAGAGTATGCCGTTTCGCGTGCTTTGGAGGAAGGAATTGCCGATTTTGTATTGGTGGCCGATGCTCGTTTTGCCGCACATGCCGAGGAGATGCGCAGCCGTTGTCCGGAGCATGTGGACGTGTTGGTCGTTGCTACTCCTGACGAAGCAGCCGCCCTGGCGGTGAAGATAGTCCGTGAGCAGAAGGCGGATATCCTGATGAAGGGGTTAATCAATACCGATAACCTGCTGCGTGCAGTCCTTAATAAGGAAACCGGTATTCTGCCCAAGGGGGAAGTGCTGACGCATGTCACGGTGGCACACGTCCCGACTTACCCCAAGCTGCTGATATTCTCGGACGCCGCGGTAATCCCGCGTCCCACACTGGCACAGTTCAAGGCGATGATACGTTATGCCGTCGGAGTAGCACATTGTTGTGGGGTGGAGGAGCCACGTATCGCCTTGCTCCACTGTTCGGAAAAAATCAACGAGAAGTTTCCCCATACGCTCGATTATGCTGTCCTGAAGGAATGTGCCGTCCAGGGAGAATTCGGACGTGTGCAGATGGACGGTCCGATGGATGTGAAGACGGCATGTGATATCCACAGCGGCAACATCAAGGGGCTCTCCTCGCCGGTGGTGGGCAATGCGGACATACTGATTTTCCCGAACATCGAATCCGGAAACACCTTCTACAAGTCCATCACGCTCTTTGCCAATGCCGACATGGCAGGTACGTTGCGCGGACCGTTATGTCCCGTGGTCGTGACATCGCGCAGTGACTCGGGACTCTCCAAATATTACAGCCTGGCACTAGCCTGCCTGACTGAAACCTGTAAATCCCAAATACCAGTCAACCATGAGAATCTTTGTTATTAATCCGGGGTCCACCTCGACCAAGATAGCGGTCTATGAGAACGAAAAGCAAGTGTGGGTGCACAATATCCGTCATTCCACGGAGGAACTTGCGGGCTTTGTCCACATCAACGAGCAGTATGATTTCCGTCGTCACCGGATTGCGGAGGCGCTGAAGGAGGCGGGAATTGATACGAAGTTTGACGCAGTCATCGGTCGCGGCGGGTTGCTTCATCCCACACCCGGAGGCGTTTATCCGGTGAATGCGAAGATGAAGGAAGACCTGATTCATGCCGAGCACGAACATGCCTGCAACCTCGGAGCGTTTCTGGCAGACGACTGGGCTTCCCGGACGGGTTGTCCGGCATACATTGCCGACCCTGTCGTGGTGGACGAGCTGGACGAGCGGGCGCGTCGGACTGGACTGCCGCAGATTGAACGCCGTTCCATCTTCCACGCATTGAACAGCAAGGCAGTTGCCCGTCGCTATGCGGCAAGTCGGGGAGTGGCATACGAAGACATTGATGTCATCGTCGGACATCTGGGAGGCGGCATTTCCATCAGTGCACATCGGCACGGAAGAGTGATCGATGTGAACAATGCCCTTGACGGCGAAGGCCCGTTCTCCCCCGAGCGGGTCGGGACATTGCCTGCCTACGAACTGGCTGAACTGTGCTTCAGTGGACAATATACCTTGAAGGAAGTCAAGAAGATGATTACAACCCGTGGCGGGGCTGTCTCCTATCTGGGCACGAACAACCTGAAGACGGTGGAAGACCGTGCCCTGGAGGGAGATGTGGCATGCCGGGATTTCCTCGAAGCCATGTTCTACACTGTCGCCAAGCAGATTGGCGCCATGCATGTGGCATTGAAGGGGAAGGCGGAAGCCATTATCCTGACAGGCGGCATCGCCTACAGTGATTACTGCGTGGACCTGTTGAGGAAGCAAATCAGCTACCTGGCACCTGTGGTGGTGATTCCGGGTGAAGATGAGATGGGTGCATTGGCTGAGAATGCACTGGGCGCCCTGAACGGGACGCTGACTTGTCGGGAATATACCGGCGAGAAGCTGACGACGGCAACAGTTTAGGATTCAACGATATTGAGCTACCGAGATTTTTGAGGTGTTTGTGAGCCGTCAGAGGGTTTCCGCGGCTTGTCTCAGGCAATGATGTGCAAGCACGTTGCCGGGCCAACGAAACAGCCAGATACTTTCTCACAAACAGTAGAGTCGTTTTCAGGATATGATTTTGCGGGTGAGACCGGTCGTGAGGCCGGTCTCACTGTGTATAGGCAGCTGTGTCCATTTGTCCTCGGTTACTTGTCTTTAGGACGAATTGCATGTGTATTCGGACTTTTTGTCGTGTAGATGTCATCAGAAATGGCGTCTTTTGCATTGTAAAAATGTTATGAGGGAAATTGGGTATGGGTCATGCGGACCGACAGTTCCTCTGACGGTTCGCATGATTCTTCCCATATTCAGTCTCCTTTGTGATTAGGATGTCTGTGATTTCTGTGACACATATATGATGAGACCTAGGCCTGACGAACAAAGGATAAATCATTCTTTTTGACTCTTCTCTTTGTCTTGCTGTCTGTGTCCGTGGTAGCGACTATCCGGACACAGGCACAAGAAAGAGGACACGGCAGCCGGTTCCCCTCTGGACGGCTCTGTGTGCAGGAAGAGTTTTTCTGTAACTAGTCGTGGTTGACAAGGGACGAAGCGGAGAGAAGCGTCGGATGACATTTCTTTCCCTTCGTCCCCTCTTTTTCATGTGCCGGTCCATAAAAAGGGAAATAGAAGTTGTACATTGTCAGATTCTCCCTATCTTTGTGTACCATAAGAGGTTTAGTTTCACGATGACAATCCTGTAAAAACACGAAAAGATGAAAAAGGATGTAGCAACCTTGATTACAGAGACCCGCTTCTGGCAGCTCATCGAGGAGTCTCACGGCGGACGCAACCTGGAGGCAGTGTTGAGCCGATGCCCGGTGGAGGAGCTGATGGGTTTCCGTTACTGGTGGGAATATTTCGGACGTCTGTCTTACCGGCAGGACTTGTGGGCAGTGGCTTATGTCGTGCTGGGAGGATGCAGCGATGACGGGTTTGACAATTTCCGTTTCTGGCTCATGGCACGCGGACGGGACATCTTCTATGCGGCACTGGAAAACGCAGACTCCCTGTGCGATGTCTTCGGTCGGTTGAGCAGCCCGTCGGGCAGTGAATATCCGCAGCAGGAGGAGCTGGACTATGCTGTGATGAACGTCCTGGAAGAGGTGTACGGCAAGGACTTTGACGAAGAAGCCGCACGCTATGAATGGCCTGCCGATGTGCTGCCCCACCTTGACTTCCAGTGGGAGGAAGACGACGAAGAGTCCATCCACCGTGTGTGTCCGCGCACCTTCGACCGCTGGTGGGGCGACGACACATTCTGAACCCCGGCTTTCCGCTTCCTGGGCAGAAGCCCATAAAACTTCAAATGCGGTGTTGGTCAACTAGGCAGAATGAATTACTTTTGCAAAAAATAGCAGAGTATATGATACAATCAATGACCGGATACGGCAAGGCGACAGTCGCATTCGAAGGAAAGAAAATCAATGTCGAGATCAAGTCGCTCAACAGCAAAGCCCTCGACCTGTCCACCCGCATCGCGCCACTCTATCGTGAGAAAGAGATGGAAATACGCAACCTGATAGCCAAGCGGCTGGAGCGCGGAAAGGTGGACTTCATGCTGTGGGTGGAGAAAGATGTTGCCGACACGGCGACACCCATCAACATGGCAGTACTTGAGAACTACTACAAACAGATAAACACCATTGCCGAGACGACCGGCATCCCTCTCCCCGCCGACTGGTTCCAGACCTTGCTCCGTCTGCCCGACGTCCTGACCAAGGTGGAAATCCAGGAGCTCTCTGAAGAAGAGTGGACGGTAGTCAACGACGCCATCCATGAAGCCATCGACCGGCTGGTGGACTTCCGCCGGCAGGAAGGCGAAGCGCTCGAACGCAAGTTCAACGAGAAGCTCGACAACATCACCTCCCTCCTGGCATCCATCGAAGTGTATGAGACGGAGCGCGTCACCCGCATCCGCGAACGCATCACCGACGCGCTGGAGAAGACGCTCAGCGTCGATTATGACAAGAACCGCCTGGAGCAGGAACTCATCTATTACATCGAAAAGCTGGATATCAACGAGGAGAAGCAGCGCCTGGCAAACCACTTGCGCTACTTCCGTGAGACCATGCACGACGGACACGGGCAGGGCAAGAAGCTCGGGTTCATCGCTCAGGAGATGGGCCGCGAAATCAACACCACCGGAAGCAAGTCCAATCATGCCGAGATGCAGAACATCGTGGTGAAGATGAAGGATGAGCTGGAGCAAATCAAGGAGCAGGTGCTGAATGTCATGTGATGTCGAATACACAAACTTACGTCTTATGGGTAAACTGATTATCTTTTCCGCCCCCTCGGGTTCCGGCAAGTCGACCATCATCAACCACTTGCTGCAGCAGGACCTGAACCTGGCGTTCTCCATCTCTGCGACCAGCCGTCCTCCGCGTGGAACGGAGCGGGACGGTGTGGAATATTTCTTCCTGACTCCCGACGAATTCCGTGAACGCATTGCCCGGGGCGAGTTCCTCGAGTACGAGGAGGTCTATCCCGGACGTTTCTACGGCACGCTGAAGTCACAGGTTGAGAAGCAACTGACTGCCGGACAGAACGTCGTGTTCGATGTCGATGTCGTGGGAGGCTGCAACATCAAGAAGTATTACGGCGAACGCGCCCTCTCGGTATTCATCCAACCGCCATCCGTCGAGGAGCTGCGCCGTCGGCTGGTCGGACGCGGCACCGATGCCCCTGAAGTGATTGAAGACCGTGTGGCGAAGGCTGAGTATGAACTGGGATTTGCTCCGCAGTTTGATGTCGTGGTGGTGAACGACAACCTGGAGGAAGCCCAGCAGCGCGCCTACGACGTAATCCGTAACTTTCTAAACAGATAGAATCTCTATGCGTATCCTTTTCATTGTCATCATACTGGCAGCACTGGGTGTAGGCGGCTATGCCGTCTACAAGGAGGAGTATGTCATCGCTTTTGCCATGGTGTTCGTCATCTTCCTTCAGGTGGTGAACCTCCTGGGAGCTAAGAAACGGAAGAAGCGCTGATGGACACGCTCCCCCGGAAAGTCGGCATCTTCGGTGGCTCGTTCAACCCCATACACATCGGCCACCTGGCACTGGCGAACTACCTCTGTGAGTTTGGCGGTCTGGATGCAGTGTGGTTTCTTGTCACACCCCAGAATCCGCTGAAGCAGCACGACGACCTGCTCGATGACCATTGCCGGCTGGAGCTGGCACGGCTTGCCACTCAGGGGTATGACAAGTTCTACGTGTCCGACTTCGAGTTTCACCAGCCCCGTCCGTCCTACACCGTCCACACCCTCCAGGCACTCAAGCGTGCCTATCCCGAGAACGAGTTCCACCTCATCATCGGAAGCGACAACTGGAAGGTGTTCAACCTGTGGTTCAACCCACAGCGGCTCATTGCCGAAAACAAGCTCATCATTTATCCCCGTCCGGGTTTTGACGTCAACACGGAAGAGCTTCCGCCCCAGGTGCGGCTGGTCAAGGCTCCTCTGCTCGATGTCAGTTCGACCTTCATCCGTGAAGGTCTGCGGCAAGGCAAGGACATACGCTTCTTCCTTCCCCCGGCCGTCTACGAACGTATCAAACAAGAAAACTGGTATTTATGAAACGACTCTACCTCTCGCTGCTGAGCTGCCTGTGTGCACTCTGCGCCTGGTCACAGCAAGACAACCTGTACCGTTACGACCGCATCCCCGATGCCTTCCAACAAGTGTTCAACGACGTGGCTGCCGAGTGTGTCACCTGCCTGGTCAATACTGCCAACGGCCAGTACTGGGGGCAGTCGCGTGACGGCGTGCTCTATGGCTACGGCATATTCATCAACAACAATGGTTCCCAGTGGGTGGGGCAGTACCGCGACGGGGAGTGCATCTTCGGCATTCTGATGGATGACAAGACTGCCAATGTCGGTTCGAAAACATTCTATTCGCTCTACGACCTCACCACGGGCGAGCTGCTCCGCATTCAGACTCCCGACGGAGTGTCGGCACCCGATGCCGCGACAGCCAAGGCCTACCGTTTCGAGTCGATGACCTATGCCAACGGTGACCGTTACGTGGGTGAGACCTGGAACGGCGAGCGTCATGGTTATGGCATCTATTATTGGAATGACGGACGTTTCTGGTACGGACAGTATCGCCACAACGTCCGTTGCGGTTATGGTGCCCAGTTTGACCTGGACAACAAGATTTTTATCGGGAAGTGGTTTGACAATGAGAAGCTGAAGGAGTGATTGTCAGGAGGGACGGAGGCTTACTGAACATCTTTGTTGATGGCCTTCCTTCTTTCGTGATTGTACGCGAAGTTATCTGCATAATTTTCATTCTTGGACGTGGAATGCCGCATCAGACTTTGGCTGAACGCAATGCAGTGTGCAATCTCATGGGGCAATAACCTTTCCAGATAATATCTGTGTGCTGATACTTCCGTGAACAGGGCTACCCATCCATCTCTGTCCATACGGACATCCGCATATCCCTTATACCATTTTATGGTGCGAGGGGAAGGGGGCTATCTTGTCGCCAAACTTGCGGCTTTTCTTCCATGCAGTCTTTTTGTAACCTTTATTTCTCATAAGCCATTCCTGTTATCAGAATACTCCCTCTTCAACGTAATCTCCACAATTTCACTGGGTGAGCAAAAACGGACGGGAAGGCGGGATGTCCCCAGTCCGTTGGTAATGATAACGGGGAGTCCGTGGCTGTCGGTACGCCGTCCGGTGAGCAGCCGACTGCCGTATTTGGAACCTGTCTGCGGCGTCCACAGACGGAAGAAGGAGACCTGTCCGCCATGTGTATGACCTGCCAAAGCCAAATCGGTGTGAGGCACGGGCACATCCTCCACGTAGTCGGGCGTGTGCGTCAGGAGAATGACGAAGTCGCTGTCATGCAGGGCGAGGGTGGGAGAGATGCCGTTCGCCTTCAGGTCGAACGGGTTGCGTACACCACTGACGATAATGAAGGAGCTGTCGCGCCACACGGTGTCGTTGCGATGTTCCAGCACACGGATTTGGTGACGTTTCATGCATTCCCGTATCTGCTCCGTGCAACGTTCATAGTCATTGTTTCCCAAAACTCCCGCTGTGCCGTAGGGCGGATGCACGCGTCCCAGCTCTGTGAACAACTCCTCCACGTACTCGCATCCCTCCTGGTAGTCACCCCCGAGAAGCAACAGGTCCGGCTGCAAGTCGCGTAGGGCGCGGACGAGGTTGTGCAGGTGCTTCCGTTTGAACTTGCTCGGATAGTGGATGTCTGAGACAAAGGCGATGCGGAACCCGTCGAAGGACTGTGGCACCTGCGGATGTTCGAACGTGTACTTCCGCGTTCGTCCGATGCCGGGATAGTGGCTGAGCGAAGCACACGAGGTGAGAAAAAGTATTGACGTCAGTAAGGGAAAAAGTATTTTCATTTGTCTGTTTGTTGCTGCGGTCTCCTGCAAGAAGGCTTGCAATTAGTTGATTCTTTGCTCAAAAATAGCTTAATTTGATAGTATAACAAGAAAAAGGGCGGTAAAAATGGGAGTGGAAATTCAGAATGTCCGATTGTCTGGTTGCAGCTGCTGGTGTCTGTCAAGGAAGTGATGTCAATAAGGTCATGTTACCTCTTCTCCATATTTATTGAATAATCCTGAAGTAAATATACCTACTTTTAGGTATTGCCCCACCTTTTTATCGGGCGTAGCTTTGCGTGCCGGAAAGAGATACCAATCAATTAATATAAACAAGCATGAAAACAAGACAACTACTGGTGGCATCGATGGCTCTCGTTGCCCTGACTCTCTCGGCATGCTCGGGAAACAGTAAAAACGCGGCGTCGGCTGAAAACACGGAAGTGCAGACGGCGGCAGTGATGAGTGTGGACGACCTGCTCGCCCGTGCCGATTCGTTGGTAGGACAACAGGTGAACTTCCAAGGGGTATGTACCCACACGTGCAAGCACGGAGCTACGAAAATGTTCATGATGGGAAGTGACGACACGAAGACCATCCGTGTGGAAGCCGGAAAGCTGGGGGCGTTCGACACCAAGTGCATCAACTCCATGGTGGAGGTGACGGGAACGCTCGTAGAGCAGCGCATCGATGAGGCTTACCTGCAGAACTGGGAGGCGCAGCTGAAGGCACAGACGGCCAAGACGCACGGAGACGGCGAGGCGGGATGTGACTCAGAGAAGAAGGCGCGCGGCGAAACGGGAAACACTCCCGAGGAGCGCATCGCCGACTTTCGCGAGAAGATAGCCCAGCGTAAGGCGGACTCCGGAAAGGATTATCTCTCATTTTATTACGTAGAAGCGCAGAGCTATGCCATCAAGTAGAGGGGCTGCCTTCCGCAAGCTCTGCCGGTGGCTGCACCGCGACTTGTCGTTCTTCTTTGCCGGGATGGTCCTGATTTACGCCCTTTCGGGGCTGTTCATGAACCACCGCAACGACATCGACCCTCAGTACGCGGTCCGACGGACGGAGTTCCGGGTCGCTGACAACTTGCCCGGAAAGGAGGGGATGACGCGCGAACGGGTGCTGGAGCTGCTCCGTCCGCTGGATGAGGAGGAGAACTTCACGCAGTTCTACTTCCCACAGCCCGGGCAGTTGAAGGTCTTCCTGAAAGGAGGCTCTTCGCTGGTGGTCGATGTAGCGACGGGACAGGCTGTCTATGAGTCGGTCAAGCCCCGTCCGGTCATCGCGCCGATGGTGCGCCTGCACTTCAATCCCGGCGGCTGGTGGACGTGGTTCGCCGACGCCTTCTCGGTGTGCCTCATCCTCATTACCCTCACCGGACTGTGGATGGTGAAGGGACCGAAGGGCTTGTGGGGACGCGGAGGCATCGAGCTCCTTGTGGGCATCCTCATCCCCCTCTGCTTCCTGCTGTTTTAATCCGAATCGGTCATTAGAGTTTGGACCGGTTGCCCGGGGCACACGTACGTCTGTCTCCGGGCTGACTTCACAATTCATTCTTTACTCCAACACAATGTCTCCAATCTTAGCATGCAAACACCTGACCCATTACTATGGGAAACGGAAAATCTATGAAGACCTGAGCTTCGAGGTGCCCCGCGGACGTATCCTCGGGTTGCTGGGCAAGAACGGTACGGGCAAGACGACGACCATCAACATCCTGAGCGGATACCTGAAGCCTCGTTCCGGCGAATGCCTCATCTTCGGCGAGAACATACAGACGATGCCTCCGGCATTGCGCCGCAACATCGGGCTGCTGCTCGAAGGTCACGTGCAGTATCAGTTTATGAACATCACCCAGATAGAACGTTTCTACTCGGCATTCTATCCCGGTCAGTGGAAGAAAGAGGCCTACTATGAGCTGATGCGGATGCTGAAGGTCGCTCCCGGGCAAATCATCTCGCGCATGTCCAACGGGCAGCGTTCGCAGGTGGCGCTGGGGCTGATCCTGGCACAGAACCCCGAACTGCTTATCCTCGACGACTTCTCGCTGGGACTTGACCCGGGCTACCGCCGTCTCTTCTCCGACTACCTGCGCGACTATGCCCGGGCAGAGGGTAAGACGGTCTTCCTGACGTCGCACATCATCCAGGACATGGAGCGGCTCATCGACGACTGCATCATCATGGACTACGGGCGCATCCTCACCCAGCAGCCCGTCGGACAGCTGCTTGACACGCTGCGCCGTTATACCTGCCGTGTGCCTGAAGGCTACGTGCCCCGGCTTCCCGAGGCGTTCCATCATCCGTCGGTCGTGCGTGGCGTGATGGAAACCTGCTCCTTCCTGCCTCTCGCCGAGGTGGAACGGGTCTTCGCCGAGCAGCAAGTGCCCTACAGTGAGCTGAAAGCCGAGAAAGTGAACCTGGAAGATGCCTTCATCGGGCTGACGGGAAAGTATTGATACAGTTAAAATCCGAAGAAAAAATGCTGCAAGCCATCTTTTATAAAGAGTGGATCAAGCTCCGCTGGTATTTCCTGCTGGCGGTGCTGGTCACGAGCGGAGTGGCGGGTTACTGCCTGCTCCGCATGGACCGTGCGATCGAGCTGAAAGGAGCCGCGCACATCTGGGAAGTCATGGTGTTGAAGGACGCCGTGTTCATCGATTACATGCAGTTTGTTCCCCTGTTGGCAGGCATCCTTGCCGCTCTGGTGCAGTTCATGCCCGAGATGCAGCGCAAGTGCCTGAAGCTGACACTGCATCTGCCGTGTCCGCAACAGCGGATGGTGTTCAGTATGCTGGCGTCCGGCGTGGTGCTGCTGGCAGGCTGCTTTGCCGTCAACATCGGGGTGATGCTCGCCTACCTCCCGACGGTCCTTCCTGCCGAGCTGACACGTAACATCCTGTCTGCCGCTGCCCCCTGGTATCTGGCAGGCTTTGCGGGTTACCTGCTGACGGCGTGGGTCTGCCTGGAACCGACGTGGAAGCTCCGCGTGTGCAATCTCCTGATAGGTGCCTTGGTGGTGCGTGCCTATTACCTTGCCCCCGTTCCTCAGGCATACAACGGGTTCCTGCCCTGGCTGGCGCTCTACACGTTTGCCCTGTCGCTGCTGGCGTGGATTTCCGTGTCGCGCTTCAAAGCCGGGAAACAATGATTGATAACGGACTAAACTCAACCAATCTATGATACGTATTAGCAAGATATTCCTGTTTGTCACCCTTGCCGTGCTGGCGGTGTGGCAACTGCCCTGGTGCTATGCCTTCCTGACGACAAAGGCGGCTCCCTCCCGTTTTGTCATGTACAGCTCGCTGCTGGACGATTTCATCCTCACGGGGTATACCGAAGGTGTGGGCATCACCCGTCAGGACCCTGCCGGGCACACTTATTCCGAACACGAAGTGGACAGCCTGTTGCCGTTGTTCTACATGCGTCAGCTGGTAGCCGACGAACGTTTCCCGGACAGTCTGTTCGGCGTCGCGGTCAGTCCGCGCGAGGTGCAACAGACGTCGTTCAACTTCCGCATGCGTCCGTCGGCGGTCAATGCTCCTCAGACGGGGCTGTACTTCCTGCTGGAGTCCATGCCGAAGCGTGTCGACCTGGAGATGCCTGCGGACGCCTTCCGTTTTACCGGGGAAGGGGTGGAATTCATCGTCATGGACACGAATACGCCCGATGCCGGGAAGAGTGCCCGCTACACCCGTATGTTGTCGGACAAGGGCTTCCGCTTCCCTCCCCGCGAAGTGTCGGGCAACCCGACGACCATGAAGGAGTATGACAACGGTTACCTCCTGCTCGATGCCGACGGCAAGCTCTTCCACCTGAAGCAGACGGTGGGTCAACCCTATGTGAAGCCCCTCCCGTTGCCCGACGGGGTAGAGGCGGAGCATGTGTTCCTCACGGAGTTCCGCGACCGCCAGCTGTTGGGCTTCCTCATTGACACGGAGCATCGCTTTCATGTCATCCGGGCGGACGGGACGATTGTCCGCACGGGCATTCCCGCTTACGACCCGGCACGCGACCAGCTCACCATTTTCGGAAACCTGTTTGACTGGACAGTTTGTGTCTCATCGCCCGGTGTTAATCATTACTATGCGCTTCGGGCGGACGACTATGCGCTTGTGAAGAGCCTGGACGTGGAGACTGCCTCGGACGAGGTGCCCGGCCTGAGCTTCACGTCGCCTTACGACCGCTACGTTCGTCCGCGGTTCTGAAACGGTGCGGATGTCCGTACCGGCGGCTCGTCCGATAGGTGACCTCTGGCTGGTGGGTGTATAACAAAATACCTAAAAATGGTGATTGTGCCGCCGGAGGGCTTCCTCTACTTTTGTTTGACTATTAAAAGGATTCAGGATGCAGAAACAGACGTACCTCATTTATCTCATGTTGTTCTTTTTCGTCGGGGTCCCATGCTCCGCCTCCCGTGCCCGACAGGCTTCCCCGGTGGAACGATGGCTTCGTGTCATCCTCACTGAGTCGGAAGGGAAGGAACCTCTATCCTACGCCGCCTGTTCGCTGACGGCAGGGGAGGGCAGAACCTATACGGTGGCAGCCGACGAAGCCGGACTGTGTACATTCCGCAACCTGCCGCCGGGCACGTACCGGATGCAGGTGTTCTACATGGGACAGACCTTCCGTCAGCCCGACCTCACGGTGGACGACCGTTCGCAACGCACCGTCCGCCTGCGGGTCAACTACAACCCCATCCGCATCGGTGAAGTCGTGGTGACGGCATCCGAATCGAAGTCCCTTTCTACAGCTTCGAAAATTGGTTTGGACGCCATCCGCCACATACAGCCGTCGAGCATTGCCGACCTGCTGGAGCTGTTGCCCGGCGGACGGTCCTCCGACCCCAATTTTGCCACACCCCAGGTCATCCGTCTGCGCGAAGCATCTCCCGTGGGCAGCAACTACAACACCTCTTCGTTGGGGACGCAGTTCCTCATCGACGGGGTACCCATGAGCAACGATGCCAACCTGCAGTCCACCCCGGCGTACAGCAACTACGGCAGCAGCTTTGTCAACAGCGGTGTCGACATGCGCTCCGTTTCGACGGATGACATCGAGTCGGTCGAAGTCGTGCGCGGCATCCCGTCGGTGGAATACGGCGACTTGACGAGCGGCATGGTGAAGGTGAACCGCAAGCGGGGCGGCACTGACCTGAATGCCCGCTTCAAGGCGGACATGTCGAGCAAGCTTCTGTATGTGGGCAAGGGGATGGAGTGGGGCGATGCCCCCGACCGTCTGTCGCTCAATGTCGGCTTGAACTACCTCGACGCCAAGTCCGACCCACGCAACAACCGGCAGAATTACAACCGACTGACGGGGAGCGTCCGTGTGGATAAACGCTGGCTGACGGATTCGCCCTTCCGCTATACGTTGGGTGGCAACGTGGACTATACCGGTTCGTTCGATGACGAGAAGTCCGACAAGAACCTGGACAACGGCGATATCCCTCTGGAACGTTACAAGTCCTCCTACAACCGGGTGGCATTCGGCACGAACTTCCGCATGGCTGCCAAGGACGAGGAACGCTTCTTCCGCAGCCTCGACGCGACGCTCTCCTTCACCATGGAGAACGACCTGATTGACCGCTGGAAGTACGTTGCCATGACAGGCGAGGTCCCGCTTTCGACGAATTTGGGTGAAGGGGAATACGACGTCACGGTCGTCCCTTCCCGGTACGAAGCCTCCCTGCGTGTGGAGGGACGTCCGTTCTATGGCTACGCAAAGGTGGTCACCTCTTTTGAACGTCTGCGCGGCGAGGCATCCTACGGACTGAAGGCGGGTGCCGACTGGAGCATGAGCAAGAATTACGGCGACGGTACGGTGTTTGACCCGACCCGTCCGTTCTCGGTCGACATGAACCTGCGTCCGCGTGCCTTTAACGAGATACCTGCGCAACACCAGGGCGCCCTCTTTGTGGAGAGCAATTCCATGCTGCCATTGGGTGCCTTCCGCCTGCAGTGGATGGCGGGACTGCGCGCCCAGACCCTGATGAACCTGGACAGCCGTTACGACTTGCAGGGGCGTGTCTATCTCGACCCACGCCTGAATGTGCGTCTGGACCTGCCGCGCTTCCAGGTGGCGGGCGATGAGATGAGGCTGACGGTGGCAGGCGGTACGGGCTGGCACACCAAGATGCCCACGATGGACCAGCTCTATCCAGACCCCGTCTACTACGACATCACCCAGCTGAACTATTGGTCGGCGGACGCGGCGAAACGGCGCATCAACGTGCGGGTGTTCAAGCTCGACCCGACGAATTTCAAGCTTCGCGCCGCCCGCAACTTCAAGTGGGAGGTGCGTGGCGATGTGGACTGGAAGGGCTGTTCGCTCTCGGTCACCTACTTCCAGGAGGACATGAAGTCCGGCTTCCGCTCTTCCTCCGAGCCGGTGACAATGGTTTACAAGGATTATGACGAGTCGGCAATCGACGCGTCGACGCTGACGGGACCGCCCTCCCTGGAGACTACCCCCTACGTGACCGATACCCTGCTGACCACCCGTTCGAGTACGGTCAACGGCAGCCGTACGCAGAAGCGTGGTGTGGAGTTCACGCTGACGACACCCCGCATCCGTCCGCTGCTGACGAAGTTCACCGTCACGGGAGCCTGGTTCAAGACTGTTTATAGCAACAGCCTGCCCGAATACTACAAGCCGACGATGGTGGTCGACGGAAAGTCCTATCCCTACATCGGCTACTACGAGGATGAGGACGGCTACGTGCGCGAGATGTTCAACACCAACTTCACCGCCGACACACAGATACCCCGTCTGGGGCTGATTTTCTCCACCTCGTTCCAGTGCCTGTGGTTCACCGGGAGCCGGAACAAGCCGCGGAGCCTGTATCCGCTGGAGTACATCGACAAGAACAACGAGCGTCACCCTTTTACGGAAGAGTCGGCGGCAAATGCCCTGCTTTCTGCCTTGGTGCGCGAGTTCAACACGACATCCTATGACTACAACCGGGTACCGTTCAGCATGAACATCAACCTGAAAGTCACCAAGACACTCTACCGCGACCGCATTGCGCTGGCGGTGTTTGCCAACAAGCTGCTGGACTACACGCCCTCCTACCGCACCCGTTACGGCTCCCTGGTGCGGCGCGATGTGCAGCCCTATTTCGGCATGGAGCTGAACTTTAAACTGTAACGATAGCCTATGAAACGACAAGTCCACTTCCTGTTTCCCTGTCTGCTGGTACTCCTGACGGTGCTTACCGCCTGCGAGGACCGGGGCGATGAACACCTGTTTTGCGACGTCACCCTGATGACTTCGTTGCCCGACGGGCGTTCCATCGTGCGGATGGAGGCAGACGCCTCCTTGGCAGGTACCTTCCTGCGCAACGTGAACAACCGGCAGGAGTATGATTTTCCCCTCTTCGTCAACAACCGCGGGACGGTCCGTGTGCAGAAGGGGGTCTACCTCATCTCGTTCGATGCACGTGCCACATTCTCCGACGGGACGACGGCGCGGGTACGCAGTTCGCAACATGCCAACCCCGAGAAAGCCGTCACCCTGCTCAACGATACCGAGGCGGTCGTCCTCCAACTGACATTACTCAACTAAACCCAGCACACTCATGAACAGACGTTTTCGATTGGGACTGCTATTCGTTGCCGCACTGCCCGCCCTGGCACTTCCGGCGCAGGAACAGAAGGCACAGCCCGACATCAATCTCCGTACGGTGGAACACCTGTCGTCCTTCGCACAGACGGGACGTTTCGTGTCCGACCGCTCGGCAGCGGCAGCCTTCTTTCGGAGTGACCATGCGTTCACCGAGCTGAAAGGACAGCTGGATTGGCGTCACGAGGACGAGGCATTTGACCCGGCACAAGGGAACGAAGCCCTTGGCGGCATGTTCCGTGTGGAGTCCTACCTCCGCCTGGCCCCCCGCTCGGCAGTCTTTGCCGGAGCAGATTATACGAACGGGACACTGCGAAACGTCCGCTGGAACTCCACGTCGGACTACCGCCTGCTGTATCCCTACATCCTGGCGGACTCCATCGGGGGCGACCTGAAGCAGGAGCAGTATCACTTCTATGGCGGCTATACCCGTATGGACGGACGCTTCAACTACGGCATCACTGCCGGCTACCGTGCCTCGCAAGCCTATCGTCAGGTGGACCCCCGTCCGCGGAACATCACTGCCGAGCTGTCTGCCGACCTGTCCGCCGGCTATCGGTCGGGCACTTATGTGCTGGGAGTGGCAGGCGGCATCCGCACGTACAAGCAGCAGCAGAGCGTGGACTTCTACGACCCCAACGGAGCGAACACCTCCGAGTTGCACTTCACCGGACTGGGCACGTTCTACCGCCGTTACTCCGGCACCTCGTTCACCGATACGCAGTATCGCGGTACGGGTTATCACGCCGCGCTGACGCTGGTACCCCATGACGGGGCTGGCTGGTACGCTCTGGCTGACTATGACCACTGGACGGTGGACCGCAACCTCGACGGGCTGAACACGGCGACACTCACCACGCTGACCGTCCACACGCTGACGGGAGGACTTGCCTGCAAGCATCCCGGGCAGCACGTCGACTGGGCAGTGAAGGCCACTGGAGCCTACAGCGTCCGTCAGGGAACGGAGCACGTGATGGGCAGCGGGGATGTGAACGATAACCAACCCCTTGCCGGACAACAGCTCTACAAGAGTCGCGAGGCAGACGCCCGGGTAGAAGGGCTGGTGGAGTGGAAACGTCCGGCAGGCAGATGGTCGCTGCGCCCGTCAACGGACTTCCGGTGGACCAATGAGGAGTATGTTTATCCGCGCCGTCGGCTGGAGGTAGCGGAAGTGAATGCCGGGGCAGCCGTCGGGTTTACCCGCTTGCAGAAGGCATGGCTCCTGGATGCTTCGGTAGGCGGCTGGCATGCCGTCAACCTGACGGGGACCTTCGATATCCCGCTCGACGACACCGACCTGCGCATCTACCGTTATCTTGAAACGTCCTACCGTCGGCGGACCGACAGCCGGACTATGGTAGAGGCACGGGTGCGAGTCCAACGCCGCCTGTCGCTCACCACGGCGCTGTTCCTTTCAGCTTGCTACGGCAGGCAGTTCTACGGTGAAGGCATGAGCGACGGCAGGCTGCAGGTAGCGGCAGGGTTGTGTTTCTAGGCTGTGCCCTTCCGCAGATGATGGAATATTACAAACCAACAATTTCATAAACTCACAAAGCAATGGAAAAACTTAAGAACGTATGGCTGCTGCTCCTCCTTCTGGTAGGCATGGCAGCATGTAGCGACGATGACGACAATGTACAAGTCACCCTCTCGACCCGGGAGGTGAAGCTCGAAGTGACAGGCGGAACGACCTCTTTCACCGTGCAGACCGTCGGTGACTGGACCATCGAGACCGACGGACAGTCGTGGTACACCGTTTCACCCCAGCAGGGGACCGGCACGACGGAAGTCACCGTGACAGCTGAAGCATCCGGGGAAGTGGCTTCGCGCAGTGCCAATCTGGTGGTGCGCAGCGGAAGTGCCCTGGCTACGCTGGTGGTCACTCAGACAGGTACGGAGAATCCTGCCGACCCGAGCAATCAGACCATCAAGGTGCGTGCCAAGGGCGGTGACCGGGAAATCGTGTTGCCGGCAAACGAAGGTTATGAAGTGACCATTCCCACGGATGCCGATTGGGTGAAGCTGAAAGAGAAGAAGTCGGGGAGTGTGGTCCTGACGCTTGCCGCCAACGAGGTGGGCGACCACTATCGTACGGCTGCCGTGACCGTCAGCAAGACCGATGGCTCGCACCTCGCCACCCTCAACCTGTCACAGAGCTGGCGCAACGTGGAGCCGGGTGAGCTGTTGTTCCAGGAGGTCTTCCTCACCAGCAACCTGATTGCCGAGACCGGAAAGACCGACTCGCGCAACATGGAGCAGTACTTCATCCTGACCAACAACACCGACGAAGAGCTGGAAATCGGGGGCGTGGCTTTCGCCGAGAGTGCCATCACGACGCTCAGCACCACGATGACCAACCAGAAATGGGAACCGGACAACCGCGACAACGTGGCTGCCATCCAGTCGCTGTACGTGATTCCGAAGGACCGCGGCAAGCATACCCTCGCCGCCCGTGAATCCGTTCTCATTGTCAACAATGCACAGAACTACAAGGCGACCAATGCCACCTCGTTCGACCTGACGGGAGCCGATTTCGAGTGGTACAACGAGTCGACCGTCAGCTCGATGATGGACGTCGACAACCCCGATGTGCCGAACATGGATGTATGGATTTCCAACTCCATGACCATCTACATCCTGAACGTGCAGATGAACCACGGCTTTGTGTTGGTATCCCTGCCTGCCGACCTGACCGCCGCCACCTTTGTGGACAACGATGCCTATCTCTGGAGCGGCACACGCTCCTGGCAGGTGGCTTCGACCGGACGCGACTTCTCGACGAAGTTCAACTACCAGGCTGTTCCCAATGACTGGGTGATCGATGCGGTTGTAATCGGTACGAAGGAAGGCTTTGCCTACAATCCCTTCGGCAGTGCGCTCGATGCCGGCTTCACCTACTGTGCCGTCAACAGCGACGACACCAGCCGTTATGGGAAAGCCGTGCGCCGCAAGGCCAACACCGACGGCACCCTGGTCGACACCAACAACTCGACCAATGACTTTGAACCGGCCGTTGCCGCTTCATTGGCAAAATAATCCCTTCCCCTGTCATTGGTTTTCGATGCTTGTCAGCGCGGACGCTCCGGCGATAAAAAGCCGGCAGCGCCCGCGTTGCCTTTTCCGGAATATGCCTACTTTTGCAGGCGGAAGGCGGAGAGGTAGTGTCATCCTTTCTCCCCAAAGCCTTCTCTCCGGTAAAACCAGAAACAAATGGAAAACGACGTAAAGACCAATTCTCCGCGTGCCTGGCTGCTTGCCGCACGTCCCAAGACCCTCTCTGCTGCGGCAGTCCCGGTCATGGTCGGTTCGGCACTGGCAGCCGCCGACTTGGGTGCAGACTTTCAGGTCCTGCCCTGTGTGCTCTGCTTCCTGTTTGCCTTCATCATGCAGATTGACGCCAATTTCATCAACGACTATTTCGATTTCCGCAAAGGGAGTGACCGCACCGACCGGCTCGGTCCCGAGCGTGCCTGTGCACAGGGATGGATTACGCCCCGTGCCATGCAGGGAGGCATTGTCGTGACTACGCTGCTTGCCTGTGTGGCAGGCTTGCCGTTGCTGTGGATTGGCGGATGGGAGTTGTTGCTGGTGGGAGCCGTCTGTGTGCTGTTCGCCTTCCTTTATACCCTCGGGTTGTCCTATCGCGGATGGGGCGACGTGCTCGTGCTGGTGTTCTTCGGTTGGGTGCCGGTCTGCTTCACCTACTATTTGCAGACGGGTGTCTGGACCTGGGCATCCGTGGTCTGTGCCACAGCCTGCGGACTGGTCATTGACACACTGCTCATGGTCAACAACTTCCGCGACCGCGACCAGGACCGCATCAGCGGCAAGCGTACCGTGGTGGTCCGTTGGGGGGCACGTGCCGGCAGCACCGGTTACTTGTGGCTGGGCTTCCTCTCCTGCGTAGGTTGCCTGTCGCTTGTGGCAGGCGGTTATCTGTGGGCAGCAATCCTGCCGCAGTTCTACCTGCTCCTCCACATCAGGACCTGGCAGCTCATGGTCAGCCTCCATCAGGGCCGTGCGCTCAACCGGGTGCTGGGCATGACGGCACGCAACATCTTCCTTTTCGGATTGCTGCTCACCGTCGGGTTGCTGTTGCAGTGCCTGGGATAGAGGATGCGGGGACTAGCCTTTCGTCTTCTCTGTCAGCAGGGCGAGTCCCTTGGCTGTCAGCAGGTACTTCTGACGGGGATGCTTGGGCTTGTCGGGATAAAGCATGGCGACAACTCCCTCCTGCATGGCAGGCGTCAGGTAGGTGTCTATGAAGCTCTCCCGGTTCTTCAGTCCCAGGGCAGCCAGCATGCTCTTGACGGACAACTGCTGACGGTTCAGTACCTCGATTAGCCGATGGACGTTCTCATTGGGTATGTTCCAATGACTGTCGTTACTTGTCGGGTTACTTGTCGGGTAGCTTGTCGGGTTACTTGTCGGGTCAGGTAGTTTCTCAGGGGCATTGACCAAGAGATAACGGTTGCGCAGTTCGTTCTGTTCACCCATCAGCAGGTTGCGAAGGAAGCGTTCCAGATATTCGCGGTTGGCCGTGATGCCTTTTTGGATATTCTGATAGTTGGCACGCACCAATGCGTTTCTGAAGTACCACGCATGTTTGGCAAACAGGTCGTTTTCGATGTGAAATCCCATGGAACGTAAATACTTGATGGCGAATACGGCTGTTGTCCGGGTATTTCCCTCTCCAAAAGGATGTATCTGCCACAGTCCTGCAATGAACCGGGCAAAATGCCGGATGAAGCCTTCCGGATTTACTCCGGAATAGTCGAACTGCCGTTCCTGTTCCAGGTCATATTCGATGGCCCTCCGGATATCCGGGGCAGAAACATAGAGGACACTTTCTCCTCGCAATACCCATTCCCTTTTGGAGATGTTGTAGTCTCTGATTTGACCGGCGAATTTGAATATCCCGTCAAAAATCCGTCGGTGGATGGAAGTCAGTCCCACCAATGTGAATGCAAAGGTCTGTTCCGTCAATAGTCGTCGGATATTGACGGAAGCCTTGTCTGCCTCATGCTGTTCTTCGTCTTCCTCAGTATGGATTCCCTTTGATTCATAATAGCTGTGTATCAGTCGGGAAACTTCGTCGATGTCAATCTCTCCTTCGATGTCTTTACGGACGGTGTCCAGCAGATAGTCGGACGTTTTCAGTCCATCGACGGCTTGAAGACCGATGGCGGTCTGCCAGGCATAACTTTTTGCCCGCTTGTCCGGTTCACTTTGATGCAGGTATTCGTCAAAATCAATCATAGGTCTCTTTTAGGTTTTGCAATGTTCGCAAAATATCTTGGAATCTCCAAGCAAAGATACAACATTCAGGCAGGTATTCCGTCTCTTTCTCCCCGGATTGACAAAGTGTCAAAACGTCAAACGAATCGTTTGAGAAGGGGCTTCCTTGCACCCGAAGACGAGTCGATGAGCAAAAATGTCCTTCTGGAGCGATTCGCAAAATACACATTGTCGGCGTTTGATGGAAAATGGTTGCTCCGGGAGAGGAGGAGTGTCTGCTACGATAACTTTCTGAGAAGATGAGGCTTCCCGTTGGGTACGATTTAATAGTTGCAAAAGTTGCGTGCTCTCGTTCCTTCTGGAGAGCGGATGTCAAGATTTTTGTTTCGTTTTTCTCTTTTTCATACATCGACGGACCAAACAATATTGTTTCACTCGTCAAACAATATTGTTTCACGTGCCAAACACAAGTGTTTGACGTCTCAAACAATATTGTTTCGCGCATGAAAAAGAAGTGTTTTGTGTGAACAACTATTAAAATCATAGGCAGTCTGGCTTGTCAATGTGAAGCAGATTTAGCATTTGCTCGCTAGTTTGCCGCATTTCCTCGAAGTACGCGTTAGCTGAAAAAACGGGATTCGGGAAATTGTGAAAGCAAATAAGGACTTTTGCTTTCTATTTGTCTTCCGGTAATTCCAGGCTCTTGGCATGACTCGAACTCTCGGTGAAGAAGTCCGACAGCGTGGCGAAATACGTGTGCCGCATAGAGGACTTGTCAATCGTCCACATTTCCTTAGGTAATAATTGATTATAGCATCACTTATCTGAAGAAAGAAACAAAAATATATTCGAGCATCCTCTTGACTTGGTCACTTGACTTAGTCACTTCCCCTACGAAAGTGACTAAGTGAAAATGACCAAGTGAAACACTTCACAACTGTCCGCACTGTCCTTTGCTGCAATCAAGGCGTTGAAATGAACTATCCACCAGTAACCGCCGAAAGGCTTCTCAAAGCGATTGAGTATTATAACTTTTTAAAGAAAGATTATCGACCGATGTTTGGATGGGTCTCGATAAAAACCACTATTTTTGCAATCTGATAATTATCGAATTAAATTTTTTATGGAGCTTGATATTCTCACGGCGATTTCGCCGATTGATGGACGATACAGGAGCAAAGCGGGAGCTTTGGCTTCTTACTTTTCAGAATATGCACTTATCAAATACCGTGTGCAGGTTGAAATAGAGTATTTTATCACGTTGTGTGAACTTCCTCTGCCGCAATTGGACGGCATCGACCACAACCTGTTTGAAACATTCAGAAATATCTACCGTAATTTCTCGGAGGCGGATGCTGCCCGCGTGAAGGAGATAGAGAGCGTGACCAATCACGATGTGAAAGCCGTTGAATACTTCATCAAGGAACAGTTCGACCGCATCGGAGGACTGGAAGCCTACAAGGAGTTTATTCATTTCGGACTGACTTCTCAGGACATCAACAATACGTCGGTGCCCCTTTCCATCAAGGATGCACTCAACGACGTCTACTATCCCCAGCTGGAGGAGCTGATTGCCCAGTTGCGTACGTATGCCGATGAGTGGGCAGACATCCCGATGCTGGCAAAGACTCACGGACAACCGGCATCACCCACCCGTCTGGGAAAAGAGATAATGGTCTTCGTTTACCGACTGGAACGTCAGCTTGCCGTGCTGAAGGCTTCACCCATCACTGCCAAGTTCGGCGGTGCGACGGGAAACCTCAACGCACACCATGTGGCTTATCCGCAATATGACTGGAAGGCATTTGCCAACAAGTTTGTGGCTGAAAAGCTCGGGCTGGAGCGTGAGCAGTACACGACGCAGATTTCCAACTACGACAACCTGGGTGCCATTTTCGATGCCATGAAGCGCATCAACACCATCATGATTGACATGAACCGCGACTTCTGGCAATACATCTCGATGGAATACTTCAAGCAGCGCATCAAGGCCGGCGAGGTCGGTTCGAGTGCCATGCCGCACAAGGTGAACCCCATCGACTTTGAGAACGCGGAAGGAAATCTCGGCATGGCGAATGCCGTGCTCGAACACCTGTCGAGCAAGTTGCCGGTATCCCGCCTGCAACGCGATTTGACTGACTCCACGGTGTTGCGTAACGTCGGTGTTCCTTTCGGACACACGGTCATCGCCATCCAGAGTTCGCTGAAGGGACTCCGCAAGCTGTTGCTCAACGAGCCTGCCATCTACCGTGACCTGGACAACTGCTGGAGCGTGGTGGCAGAAGCCATCCAGACCATCCTGCGTCGTGAGGCTTACCCGCATCCCTACGAGGCGCTGAAGGCTCTGACGCGTACGAATCAGGCGATTACCGAAGCATCCATCAAGGAGTTCATCGAGCAGCTCAATGTAAGTGAGGACATCAAGAAGGAGTTGCGTGCCATCACTCCGCACAACTACACAGGCATGTAAAGTTAACATTAGCCCGCGAGGGCGAACATTTTAATATACCATAAACCGTAAAAACATGAGTACAGATCAAGAAAACTGGCAGGAGAATTCGGAAGAGAATTCCAATGCACGCGAAGAATCACGTTCGTTTAATAGAGAGTATAGAAAGGTGAATTACAACCGCGACGAAAACAACAACGCCGAGGGGCGTGCGTTCCGTCCTTCTTCGTTCAACCGCTTCGGAGGTGAAGGTGGAGGAAACTCATACAATCAGGACCGTCCGCGTCGTCCGCGCATCAGCCGTCCGACACCCCCTGCAGGTGAACCGGCATACCGTGCTGACGGCAATGAAGGACAGCGCCCGCGTCGTCCGCGTATAGGCGGAGGAAATGCGCCCGCTTACCACAGCGACGGCAATCAGGGATACCGTGGCGGCGACCGTCAGAACAACTACAACCGTCAGAATGACCGTCAGCGCAGCTACAACCCGAACTTCCGCAATGCGAACAACGGTGAAAGACGTCCCTGGCGTCAGAACAACTATAACAACGGCAACCGCTACGACAACGGCAACCGTTATGACAATAACGGAGGCAACCGCTACGAGCCGAACGGCAACCGCTGGGAAAACGGCGACGGACAGCAGTCGCAACAACGTTCGGGCTTCCGTCGGCAGAACAACTACAACAACGGTGGTTATAACAATGGCGGTGGCTACAACCGGGGTGGAAACTCTTATGGACAGGGCGGAGGATACCGTCAGGGTGGCTACAACAACAACCGCGGTCAGGGCGGCTTCCGTCGTCGGACGGCCGATTATGACCCGAATGCGAAGTACAGCCGCAAGAAGCAGTTTGAATACAAGGATGTGCTGACCGACCCGAACGAGCCGATCCGTCTGAACAAATATCTTGCCAATGCCGGCGTATGTTCACGTCGCGAGGCTGACGAATACATCACTGCCGGAGTCGTTTCGGTGAACGGTGAAGTGGTGACTGAACTGGGTACGAAGATCAAGCGCAGCGACGAGGTGAAGTTCCACGACCAGCCGGTGACCATCGAACGCAAGGTATACGTGCTGCTGAACAAGCCGAAGGATTGTGTGACGACTTCAGAAGATCCGCGGGAACGTAAGACAGTCATGGACTGCGTGAAGGGTGCCTGCAAGGAGCGCATCTATCCGGTGGGCCGTCTGGACCGCAACACGACCGGTGTGCTGCTGCTGACGAACGATGGCGACCTGGCTTCGAAGCTGACCCATCCGAAGTACCTGAAGAAGAAAATCTATCACGTACACTGTGACAAGAACGTGGCTCAGGCTGACCTCGACAAGATTGCCGCAGGCATCACGCTCGATGACGGCGAAATCCACGCTGACTCCATCAGCTATGCTTCCGATACCGACAAGTCGCAGGTGGGCATTGAAATCCACTCCGGAAAGAACCGCATCGTGCGCCGTATCTTTGAATCGCTGGGTTATCGTGTCACCAAGCTCGACCGTGTGTTCTTTGCCGGACTGACCAAGAAGAACCTGCGTCGCGGACAGTGGAGATACCTGACAGAGAAGGAAGTCAACATGCTCCGCATGGGTGCTTTCGAGTAAAACATTTTTCAACTTTCGCATGCGCAAGGTGTGGGAGGACAGGGCTACTCATGCCTTGTCTACTGTCAGACCGGGTGCATGCGGAACTTTAGTTACATGATATATTATGGAAACAATTCGTAGAACAAAGGTTGTCGACCTGCTGAAGCGTACCGACGTCGGTGCGCAAGTCAATGTGAAAGGCTGGGTACGTACCCGCCGCGGTAGTAAACAAGTCAACTTCGTGGCTATCAATGATGGTTCTACTATCAATAATGTACAGGTGGTGGTCGATGTGGAGAAGTTCGACGCCGACATGCTGAAACTCATCACGACCGGTGCCTGTCTGAGCGTGAACGGTGTGCTGGTGGCTTCCGTCGGTTCCGGTCAGGCTGTGGAAATCCAGGCTACGGAAATCGAGGTGTTGGGTGCTTGCGACAATACCTATCCCTTGCAGAAGAAGGGTCACTCGATGGAATTCCTTCGGGAGATAGCCCACTTGCGTCCGCGTACGAACACGTTCGGTGCGGTGTTCCGCATCCGTCACCACATGGCGTATGCCATCCACAAGTTCTTCCATGACAAGGGCTTCTTCTATTTCCATACACCCATCATCACGGCTTCTGACTGTGAGGGTGCCGGACAGATGTTCCAGGTGACGACCATGAACCTGTATGACCTGAAGAAGGATGAGAAGGGTTCCATCATCTATGACGACGACTTCTTCGGCAAGCAGGCCAGCCTGACTGTCTCCGGACAGCTCGAAGGTGAGTTGGCAGCTACTTCACTCGGTGCCATCTATACGTTCGGTCCGACGTTCCGTGCTGAAAATTCGAACACGCCGCGTCACTTGGCGGAGTTCTGGATGATTGAGCCGGAAGTGGCCTTCAACGACATTACCGACAACATGGACCTGGCGGAAGAATTCATCAAATTCTGCGTGCAGTGGGCACTTGACAACTGTTATGACGATGTGAAGTTCCTCAACGACATGTTCGACAAGGGACTGATCGAGCGTCTGCAGAGTGTGCTGAAGGAAGAGTTTGTCCGCCTGCCTTACACCGAAGGTATCAAGATTCTGGAAGATGCCGTAGCCAAAGGCCATAAGTTCGAATTCCCCGTATACTGGGGTGTGGACCTGGCATCCGAGCACGAACGTTTCCTGGTGGAAGACCACTTCAAGCGTCCTGTCATCCTGACGGATTATCCGAAGGACATCAAGGCCTTCTACATGAAGCAGAACGAAGACGGCAAGACCGTGCGTGCGATGGATGTGCTGTTCCCGAAGATTGGCGAGATTATCGGCGGCTCGGAGCGTGAGGCAGACTACGACAAGTTGCTCAACCGCATCAACGAGCTTCACATCCCGATGAAGGACATGTGGTGGTATCTCGATACACGTAAGTTCGGTACCTGTCCTCACTCCGGTTTCGGATTGGGCTTTGAGCGTCTGTTGCTCTTCGTGACAGGTATGACGAACATCCGCGATGTCATCCCGTTCCCGCGTACCCCGCGGAATGCCGAGTTCTGATATTTTCAGAGACTGATATAAACAAAGCCGTGCCCGGTTCCACTTGACGGAATGGGCACGGCTTTGCTGTTCCTGTAGCTCTGTGTGCGGACTTGCAGGACAGGGCATAAAAAAAGAAGGAGGCTTTTGCAAGTCTCCTTCTTTTGTACACCCTCAGGGGCTCGAACCCTGGACCCATTGATTAAGAGTCAATTGCTCTACCAACTGAGCTAAGAGTGCATTTCTCATTTGCGCTTGCAAAGGTAGAGCTTTTTTTGAAAGTACCAAAACATAGGCGCAACTTTTTTCCAATTTTCTTCAGATAAGCCCCTCTGCAGGGTACCATGAAGCCGCATTTACTTTGTTTTGCGGGATGTTTGGCCGTTTGGGGAGGTTTGAGGGGACAATCTTATCTGAAAATGCAAAAGTAATATCCAATAGTGTAAGGCACAGGAAGGGGAATCGGGCTATATTTGTCCACGTACCAAAATTCAATATCATGAACACACGTTTCCTTCTGCTTGCAGCTGCAATGACCGCGGCAGGTGTCCTTCAGGCACAAAATCCGGTCATCAGGGACCAGTTCTCGGCAGACCCGACAGCGCGGGTCTTTGACGGGAAGGTATACATTTATCCTTCACACGACATCCCCAGTCCTGTCGACCGTCTGAAAGAGTGGTTCTGCATGGCGGATTACCATGTATTCTCTTCGACCAACCTGACCGACTGGACCGACCACGGAGTCATCCTCACCCAGAATGAAGTACCCTGGGTGCAGTCGGACTCCTATTCCATGTGGGCTCCCGATTGTGTATGCAAGGATGGTAAATACTACCTTTACTTTCCCAGTACTCCCAAGGGTGAAGGCAGGCGTGGTTTCAACATCGGTGTGGCCGTTGCCGACCACCCGGAGGGTCCTTTTACTCCCGAGACAGAACCCATAGCCGGAATCTTCGGTATCGATCCTTGTGTACTCATCGACACCGATGGGGAAGCATACATCTACTGGTCTGGGAGAGGCATGTCGGTTGCCAGGCTGAAACCCACTATGACCGAATTGGCGTCTGAGCCGGTACCGGTGCAAGGATTACCTGACGGATTCAAGGAGGGACCTTACGTATTCAAGCGCAAGGACAAGTATTACTTTACGTTCCCTTGGGTACAGGACAAGACTGAAACATTGGCGTATGCTATGGGAAACAGCCCTATGGGACCGTTTACCTTCCAAGGCGTCATCATGGACGAATCTCCCGTCGGTTGCTGGACCAATCATCATTCCATCACGGAATACAACGGTCAGTGGTACCTCTTCTATCACCATAATGATTACTCCCCACAGTTTGACAAGAACCGTTCGGTGCGTATCGACTCTTTGTTTTTCAATGCGGACGGCACTATCAGGAAAGTGAAACCTACCTTGCGCGGTGTAGGAGTAACCCCTGCACGGAACCGGATTCAGGTCGACCGTTATACTGCAATCAGTCCCTACGGAGTAACCATTGACTACCTGAATCCTGCCAATCCATTCGACGGCTGGCAGGCATTGCTTCTCCGGGCAGACACTTGGCTGGTCTATAACAGTGTGGACTTTGGCGCCATTCCGGTCAAACGGCTTAAAGCGCGTGTCCGTTCGGAGAAAGGCGGAGAGATTATTTTGCGGACCACCGGTGATAAAGGAGTAATCCTTTCCCGGTTACTTGTCGAACCGACGGAACAATGGACGGATTTAGATACGGATATCCTCCATGCACCTTCCGGTGTACAGAACCTGAGGGTCGAATCAGTCGGACAAGCTCCGGTCGCCATCGATTGGCTCTGTTTTGAATAGCTCTGTCCTGTTAACAATCGGGACGCATACTCATGCACACTAATACCATTACCCTATGAACACATACCTTTTACACTTCGCATCCTTTTGCCGCAAGTCCGTCCTGACCTTGGTCAGTATGCTGATGCTTCATGCTTGCGGACAGGACAGGTCCCCGTCTTTTACACAAACCAATGACTTGGTCCTCAATGATTCCAGTTATTTCGAGACCCGTGGATTGAACTATTTCGTCTTCAGCAATAATTACGATGACATGTTCGATGACTCCAAGGTGAGTGCCGTGGAAATCATCCAGCACGGAATTCGAATAGCAACCAACGGAGATGTCCGTCTCAAGCCGACACCGGGACAATGGGACAAGTTGCCTAGATTCATCCGTCGTACGGTAGACAAGACAGCCAAACGCATCCAGGTTGAGCTGGAATATCCGCAATATGCATTTGCTTATACCTTGAGTGGGGAGGCTCGCGACGGAGGGTTCTATCTCAGTATTTCAACGGACAAGGCGCTCCCCGATTCATTGGTGGGAGTGGCAGGACTCAATCTGGAGTTCTTCCCGCCCTTATTCGTCGAGCATTCCTACCTGATGGACGGCAAGCCCGGTCTATTCCCGACTTCTGCTGCCGACAACATGACTGTTATCGACGGTACGGTCGAACCGACTCCGATGGCTGTTGGAACTGAAGTTGAGATTGCCCCGGATGATCCCCGAAGGCATGTCTCCATCCGCACCACACAGAAAGATAGCAAGCTGATGCTTTTTGACGGACGCAACAAGCAGCAGAATGGCACCTTCGTCGTGCGTACCTTGCTGCCAGCTGATAGAACCGGGAAAATAGCTGAATGGTTCATACAGGCCGAAACCGACATCCATTGGTTGCGTACGCCTGTCATCAGCTATTCGCAGGTAGGCTATCATCCGGCACAGCAGAAAATCGCCGTAATCGAATTGGACAAGAACGACAAGCCGCTTTCAGATGTAACCCTTTACCGGGTTGGTTCTGATGGCTCTCTGACGGTTGCCTTGTCGGGTAAACCTGCTGTATGGGGTATGTATACTCGCTATAACTACCTGCAGTTCGACTTTTCGCAAGTGAAGGAGCCTGGTATCTATCAGATTGCTTACGGTGAGCAGCTGAGTGGTCCGTTCCCGATTGGCACGGATGTGTATCGGCGTGCCTGGTATCCGACGTTGGATGTCTTCATGCCGGTACAGATGGACCACATGTTTGTTCGGGAGGCTTACCACGTATGGCATGGTGCAGCACACCTTGACGATGCCCGTCAGGCTCCGGTCAACTATGCGCATTGGGACGGTTGGCGACAGGGACCCTCGACAGACAACAAGTTCAAACCCGGACAGCACATTCCGGGACTGAATGTGGGTGGCTGGTTCGACGCGGGCGACTTTGACATACAGACTCCCTCGCAGCAGCAGACCGTACAATCACTGGTAGATACCTGGGAAGAGTTTGCCCTCGCCCACGATGAAACGACTGTCAGCCAAGAATCACGTTATACCGAAATGCATCTGCCTGACGGCAAACCAGACATCCTGCAACAAATCGAACATGGTACCTTGCAGCTTGTGGCGCAAGTCCATGCTGTGGGGTATGCCATCCCCGGCATCAATGAGTCACACCTTTACCAATACCGGCATTTGGGGGATGCGGTTACCAAAACCGACGGTATAGCCGGTAATGAGGACGACCGCATGGCATTCACTAACCGTACAGCTGCCCTCAATTACGGTACTGCCACAGCGCTTGCCGCTGCTGCACGGGTGTTGCCCGACATTAATCCTGAGCTTGCCAGAGATGCGTTACGTACCGCTGAATTTATCTGGAAGGATGAACACAGCCGTGAGCCGGAGACAGAGGAGGTATCGACCCCTCCTTTCAACCAGTTCCGTCGCTCGGTTGTGCACGAGAGCCGTGCAGCTTTTGAACTTTGGCGTACGACTGGTGACAAAGTCTACAAGACACGTATGGATGAACTGCTTCCGGAAGTGACCAGCCAGTTCAATTGGAACTTGTCGTTCATCGTTCGCATACTGCCATTCATGGAGGATGTCTTCAGGCAGCAGGTAAAGCCGCAACTTGAAGCCTACGTGGCACAACTGGAGAAATTGGACACTCGGAATCCTTTTGGCATCAGCATCAGTTTGAGTAACTGGGCAGGTAATGGCATGATACTTCGTACGGGTATCACCAATTACCAGATACATAAGATTTTCCCTGAAATGGTTAATCCTGAGTTAATATTCCGCAATTTGAACTATATCTATGGTTGCCATCCCTACCATAACCGTTCCTTCGTGTCAGGAGTAGGGGCACAACCCAAGAAGATAGGTTATGGCAATAACCGGGCTGACCATTCCTTTATTCCCGGTGGCATTGTGCCGGGTGTTCGCCTCCTGAAGCCGGATTTCCCGGAGAATCGCGACGATTATCAGTTCCATTGGAGTGAGAATGAGTATGTCATCTCTCTGGCGCCCGAGTACATCTATTTGGTAAATGCGGTAGATCGGCTGCTGAAATGAGGGTGATTTGCTTTCATATATCTGATTTTATAAATGAAATACCTGAAAATAGAAGCTTGAAAGTGTGTTGAGCGTGTAATATTGCATTCGCATTCAAGCATTAAAAACATACCATGATGAAACAGAAATTGCTTTTTATTCTCAGTGCCCTTGTCTTGTTGGCAGGATGTGCACAACGTCCGCAATTGCCCACTTTCCGAAATACCGGCAATCCGCTTATCAAAGACAAGTTTACGGCAGACCCGGCTCCCTTGGTGCATGACGGTACTCTGTATCTTTATGTGGGACACGATGAGTATTATGAAGGTCAGGACACGGCTCACGGCGGGAAAGAATTCAATATCACCGAATGGCTCTGCTATTCAACGAAAGACATGCAGACCTGGACTGACCACGGTGTTGTTCTGAAACCTACGGATTTTAAATGGGGAGTAGGAGAGGCCTGGGCATCCCAAGTGATAGAGCACAACGGCAAGTTCTATTACTACACGACGGTACAGGCTGGTGAACCTTATACCGGAAAAGCTGTTGGAGTGGCTGTCGGCGATACACCGCTTGGTCCTTTCACGGATGCCATCGGCAAGCCTCTTGTTTCCGATGACATGACGTCCAATGGTCCGCGTGGCTGGTGGAACGACATAGACCCTACCGTCCTGATTGACGACAACGGACAAGCCTGGCTGTGCTGGGGAAACGGAACCTGCTTCCTGGCTAAGCTGAAGCCGAACCTCATTGAGATAGATGGTGATATTCAGGTCGTCGATCTGCCGCGTTATGTGGAAGGTCCCTGGCTGCATAAACATGGTGACTTGTATTACCTGACGTATGCATCCCTAGGAGAAGGACGGGAAGCCATCTCGTATGCCACTGCTCCCAGCATGGAAGGTCCATGGACACCGCGAGGCGAACTGACGGGTATGGCGGAAAACAGCTTCACCATTCATCCGGGAATCATTGAATTTCAGGGGAAATGGTACTTGTTCTATCACAATGCAACGTTGACGCTGGATGGACATCCCGGAGCCATCGGACGGCGTAGTGTATGTGTGGACGAACTGCATTATAATCCGGATGGGACGATGCAGACAGTCGTACAGACCAAACAGGGAGTCTCGGAGTAATTCCATGATAATGTAGCTTTTGCAAGCTCGACTTATGATATTCATTTAACTTAAACTACCCATTCATGCTTATGAAATCAAGAATTCAGTTGTTACTGGTGTTTGTGATTTTCTGTTGCACAACGGCAATGGCACAAATCCAAGTTAAGGGTACAGTTGTCTCAGCTAACGATTCTGAGCCAATGATTGGTGTTGCAATTCGTGAAGAAGGAACGACCAACAGTTGCATCACCGATCTGGATGGTAACTACACTATCCGGGTGCAGAATAGCAACGCAACCCTTACCGTATCTTTTGTCGGTTTCAAGACGCAGACAATCAAAGTGAACGGGCGTGAGAAAATAGATATCCGTATGCAGGAGGATCTGAAGACGCTCGATGAAGTTGTTGTTGTAGGTTACGGTGTACAGCGTAAGAGTGACCTCACAGGTTCGGTCGCCTCGGTCAACGGCGATGACATCAAGAATTTATCGACCGTTGATGCCGGTGCTGCCCTTCAAGGAAAAGCTGCGGGTATTCAGATTCTGAACACATCCGGTGCTCCCGGCGAAGGTGCGAAGATCCGTATCCGCGGTTATTCGTCCAACTCTGACCAGCTGGGGCCTCTGTTGATTGTGGATGGTTTGAAGGTGGATAATATCCAATATCTTGACCCGTCCATGATTGAGTCCATCGAAGTCCTTAAGGATGCGGCATCTGCAGCAATCTATGGTGCACAGGCAGGTAATGGTGTCGTTCTGATTACGACAAAGACAGGTAGTGGCGCCAATGGCAGGCCTAAGATTACCTATTCTTTTAAGGCGATTAACCAGCGTTTGGGCAAGACTCCGGAGCTTTTTGGCGCGAAAGACTGGATTCGATACAAAGAGATGTCCGGCTATGATATGAAGACGATGTGTGAGGCTAATGGTGTGGACTACGACAACCCGTTGGAAACGAACTGGATCAAGGAAGTGTTCGGTACGAGCTGGGCGACTCAGCATGCTGTGACTTTTCAGGATGGCAACGATAAAGGGCATTTTTTCACGTCGGTGAACTACATTGACAATGATGGTATCGTACGTGGAAAGAAGGATACGTATAGCCGTCTTTCTGCACAGCTCAATGCGGACTATAAGCTCTACAAGTGGATCAGGGTAGGTACCAATACCTCGATTGAACGGTGGGCGACCCGTAACATTACTCACCAAAGTGCTTATGGTTCCATGCTTGCACCGGCGCTCTTGCTCGATCCGTTGACTCCTGTCTATTGGGATAGTACCGATGATTTCACCACCGGAATGAAAGAAGTCTATGCTACGAATCCTGAGAAGATTCTTGTGGCTCCGAATGGCAAATTCTATGCGACATCCAAATTCCAAATGGATGATAACGGGAATCCGCTGCTCCAACGTGACCGACGGAATCAGAAGAATTCGGGCTTCGCTATCCGCGGGACGGCTTTCCTGGACTTGACCCCGCTGGACGGCCTCATTATGACGTCGCGTTTTTCTTACCGTATCTCACAAAACAATAGCCATGAGTATTCTGAGCCCTACTACATGAACGGTCAGGCCAAAGCGGATGACTACTCCATATCTGCCAACGCCAACAACAACCACTACTACCAGTGGGAGAACTTCGTGAATTTCAACAAGACCTTGTTTGACAAGCACAATGTGGGTGCGATGCTCGGTATGTCCTATACAGAGTTCCGTTCGGACAATGTATCGGCTTCGGCTACAGGAACGGGTGGCAATAAGATTCTCTCCGGCGATGCTGACAACTTCAAATACCTCGACTACGTAAATTCAGCCTCAACCACAACAAAAAGTATTGGTAACCTTCCAGGTATTTCGACCAGTCTTTCTTACTTCGGTCGTCTGCTTTACACGTTTGACAATCGTTATAGTCTGCAGTTCAATTACCGTGCCGATGCCTTTGATACATCCAAGCTCCCAGCGGACAGACGTTGGGGAAAGTTCCCTTCTGTAGCCGTAGGCTGGAACATCAGCAATGAGAAGTTTATCGCGGAAAATGTGAGCCGAGACATCCTCTCATTCATGAAGTTTCGTGCTTCCTGGGGTATTAACGGTAATGTGAATGTGCTTAATAACTACCCCTATACTGCACCTATCAGCTACAATGCAGCCTGGTATCAGTATGGAGACAGTCCTGAACAATATTATGGTTCTTATCCTTCCGGACTTGCCAATCCGAATCTCAAATGGGAGAAATCCGAGCAGCTGGACCTTGGTCTTGACATGCGTTTCCTGAATGACCGCCTGACAGTCAGTCTGGACTACTATAACAAAAACACCAAAGACCTGCTGATCAACATCAATCCGGTGCCTGAGGTGTATACCAACCAGACTACGGTGAATGCCGGTGAAGTGAACAACAAGGGTTTTGAATTTGAAGCTGGTTGGAGAGACCATATCGGTGACCTTACCTACCGTGTAAATGCGAATTTCTCGACCTTGAAGAACGAAGTGACCTATCTGTATGATGACCTTCCGCGCATCACAGCCAGCAAAGGTGGAGTGGACGGAACAAACAACAAAGTGCATACTGCATTTGAGGAGGGGCACTCCATCTGGTATTTCCGTGCATTCGACTATGTAGGGGTTGATAGTGAGACCGGTGCTCCCCGATTCCGTAATCATGAAGGTGAAATCGTGAATTCCTCAGAGTTGACCGACGAGGATATGACGGATATCGGCAGTTCCATTCCGAAGTTCACTTATGGCATTACCATCAATCTCGAATATAAAGGTTTCGATTTTACGGCATTTGGAACCGGTGTGGCAGGCAATAAGATTTTCAACATACTCTACCGTGCAGACAGTCCGTTACGTAACTCCCTGAGATATTATATGGACAATGCCTGGACTCCGGAGAATCGGGGAGCCTCCATGCCGGACCCGCGTCAAGTGGCAACCGATCTCAATTTCTGGGGTTCAAGTGCCTCCATGTTCAGCGGTGCCTACTTCAAAATCAAGCAACTTCAGTTAGGCTACACTTTGCCGAAGAAACTGACACAGAAAGTGGCCGTCAAGAACCTTCGCCTCTTTGTGTCGTTGGATGACTTCTTTACATTCTCCGATTATCCGGGTATGGACCCTGAAACGGCAACGACCAGCCGGAATGGAGGGGCTGGTTTCGACATCGGTTCCTATCCCACGATGAAGAAATGTACCTTTGGTGCAAGCCTCTCATTCTAGTCGAGCAACGTATTACTTGAAAACCTCAAAAGTATGTTCATTATGAAAAAGATTCTATATTCACTCTTGGGTGCCGCTTTCCTTTTCGGTGCTTGCGAGGATCGCCTTGACATCGAGCAGAAGGGTGTCATTCCATTTGAGAATTTCTACCGTACGGACGATGATGCGCAGAATGCGCTCAACAATCTTTATCAGTCCTTCTGTCTGAACATAGCAGGCAATGAAGGCATCTATATTGCACTCCCGGTGCTCTTCAATGAACCGGGAGACGACATGTTGGCGGCAGGCAGTCAATACGGTGACAATGATTTTGGCGCACAACTGAATGAGTTCCGTTATGACTCGCAGAACGAAGTGATTAAAAATGCCTATTGGGGACTGTACGGTGTCATTTATGATACCAATCTCATTCTTGATAACGTAGAACCTGAAACGAATGTCAAGAAACGTGTATGCGCAGAAGCGCGTGCACTCCGTGCTTGGGCACACTTTATGCTGACTATCGGATGGAATTGCCCTCCTTTGGTGGACCATATCCTTCCGGGAGATGCCAAACCGGCGAACTATGAAGGCGGGCATGACAAACTCCTCGAATGGTGTGCATCGGAAGCCGAAGCTGCGGTGAGTGACCTGGATGAACGCACCAGTCCTGCTGACAAGGTAGGCGCTTCCAAGGTCACCAAGGGGTTTGCTCTCACACTTGCAGGGAAAGCCCGCCTCTTTATGGGCGATTATGCCGGTGCCAGGAAAGACCTCAGGCAGGTGATTGATTCTAAAAAGTATGAATTGGTTCCGACTGAGCGTTGGGCAAATCTCTTCCATACGTCAGGTGACCTCTGTGAGGAAATGATTTTCCAGGCAAACGTAGTGGAGAATCCCAATATCGGGGAATGGAGCAACTATATCCAGCGTACAGGATGGATGTTCATTCAGTTCTGGAACTGGAGGACAGACAAACTGGCTTCCATGCCTTCCTTTATCGGGGCTGATGGTTGGGGCGGTCATGCTATCCGTGCGGACTTTGCCAAACGCATGCTGGCCAACGATGGTGATTCTCCCCGTCGTAAGGCGACGTTCCTGACCGGTGACGAGTTCCTCTATGAAATGGAGTGGAACGGGACTAAAGGCAAGGGGATGACCCGGGAGCAGCTGGAGACATCCGATCAGATTGGAATCAAGAACAAGACCGGGCTTTATGGATTTGGAGGATATTTCGGGAAGAAGTTCATTGCTTGGAAGGAGGATAACGTGAAAGGCAGTTGGGGATTCAAGAATCTCACGATATTCCGTTATGCCGAAGTCCTTTTGATGTATGCTGAGGCTTGTGCACAGACGGATGATGTGGACGGGCTCGGACTGCAATGTCTTCAGGATATCCAGCGGCGTGCCGGTTCAAAACACATCTCTGAGAGACTCACCTTGGAGGAAGTTAAGAATGAGAAAGGTTTCGAAATGTGGCTGGAAGGAGTTCGCTTCCCGGACATGGTGCGCTGGGGAGATACGGAGAACGTCAAAGATAACGGGAAGAACATACCGACAACTTACGATGCCTTTTTCACAAAGGGAGAAGCAAAGCACCGCATCTATGTGGAATATTCCAACCCTAACAATGGTCCGACCGGATTTGTGAAGGGAAAGCATGAATATTTCGCCTTCCCCTATGATGCCACCTCCGTGAATATCAATCTGAAACAGAACCCGAGTGGAGGAGATAAATAAGTTGTAGAATGGATGGAGCACAAGTGTTTGAATTGCCAAACACAAATGTCTGGAGGGTGTGTCAATTACGATGCACCCTCCTTGTCTTATAAGTCTGGATTTTGTATCATCTCTGTAGGCGTCTTGCCAAAATATTCCTTGAAAACCTTACTGAAATAGGCGGATGTGCTGAATCCGCACATTTCACTCACTTCTGTTACATTGTATTCCCCCGAACGGAGTTTCTCCAACGCGTAATTCAACCGGATGGAACGGATAAATTCCACGACTGACAGGTTGGTCAAAGCCTTTATTTTCTTGTAAAGCAAGGACTGGCTCATGGCGAGAGCGGAAGCAAAATCTTCTTTGCTGAATTTCTCGTTGGCAATGTTGGCACGTACACATTCTACAGCTTTCTTGATAAATTCATCGTTTATGCGGTTGGTCACGATTGAGCGTACATCGTCGTGTTTGGTTTCGATAGCCTTTTGAAGAACGGTACGTCGGTTACGGATGATGGAGGTGATGCGGCTGACCAATAGTTCCATATCAAACGGCTTTACCAGGTAGTTGTCCGCACCCAGTCCCAGTCCATGGAGTTGGTTCGTCTTGTCGGAAAGAGCTGTCAGCAGGATGACGGGGATGTGGGAAGTCTCATAGGTTGATTTGATATTGCGGCACAGTTCAAAACCATCCATACGTGGCATGGCAATGTCGGATACCACAAGGTCAGGTTGCAAGTCTGTCATCATTTCCCAAGCCTGTTGTCCGTCATAGGCTGTGGCGACGCGGAATTGTGCTTGCAGGGCTCCTCGCATGAATTCACACAGGGTCTGGTTGTCTTCCACGATGAGGACAGTCATGTCATGAGCTTCTGCACCTTCAGTTGCTGCAGGCTCGACTTTCTCCGATATGAGGAGTCCTGCAGCCTTAGATGCGGGGCGCAAGGGCACGGTTATGTCAAAAGCCGTCCCTATGCCCAATTCACTTGTTACATGTATCTTCCCGTCATGGATGCGCAGATACTTCTGGGTCATCAACAGACCGATTCCCGACCCTATGATTCGGGAATTGACCGCATTGTCACTCCTGTAAAATTCCTGGAACAGCTTGTGTTGCCCTGTTTTGCTGATACCCATGCCATGGTCCTTGACACGTAAGGTCCATTCGGAGGCTTTTCCGATGAAAGAAACTTCAATGCTTCCACCGGAAGGGGAGTATTTTACGGCATTGGACAGCAGATTATCCAGTACGCTTTCAAGCATTCGCGTATCGGCTTGTACCCAATAGGCTTCCGGTATGCAGTCGACCGAAATACTGATTTGTTGCCCGGCGGCATACGATGCATGGATGCCGACTCGCCGCTTGATTAGACCGACGAGTTCCAGGTCCGTAAATGACGGTTGTTCTTCTCCCAGGTCCAGCTTCTCAAAATCCAGCAGCTGAGTCGCCGTGTCGGATAGTCGGGAGCTCTGCTCCGAAGCCATTTTCAGGCATTCGGTTCCCCATGTCGAGAGATTTTTCTCCTTGAGCAGTTCTTCTATCGGTGCCTTGATGAGCATCAATGAGGTGCGGATGTCATGCGACATTCGTGTAAAGAAACGTATCTTCTCATCGGAGTAACGACGGTGTAACAATTGTAGATAATAACGTATACCAAACACCAGGATGGCGATGATGACTGCCGCTACTGCTAACCTGAACCAAGCGGTTTGCCAGAAGGGCGGGTCTACGATGATGGAAAGCTGACGTTCTGACAACAGGCTGCCGTCATACAGTCGGATGCTGAGTGTGTAATGACCGGCAGGCAAGTTGGTGTAGTTGATGTAGCGGTTGGTCGTATAGGTGCTCCAAGTGTCATCCTGCCCCACTAACTTCCAGGATAGAGCTGCGGATTTGCTGAGATTCCCCAGTGGAAGGACCGATAGGGTAAAGGATGTCTGCGGATAGCCCAAATGGAGGGTGGAGAGGCTGTCGATGGGTACAGCCAGCCTAAAATCTTCCATTTCCCGGATGGAACGTCCGGAGACCCGTATGTCTGAGAAATAGATTCGTCCTGCAGCACGGCTGTTGTCCAGTACTTCAGGGTGGAAGATGAATATGCCGTTATTGCTTCCGAACGCCAGTCTCCCGTCAGGCAGGTTACAAGTCGCGTTGATGCTGAAGGCGGCGTTTGCGAGTTGTTGCCGGGAGCCGAATATCCGTATTCGCTTGTCGGAAGAATGGTAACAGCACAAGCCTTTGTCAGTCCCAATCCACAGGTCGTCGCCTACCAGAGAGATGCTTTTCGTATAGTTGCTGGGCAAGCCCTGCTGTGTCGTGATGCGTGTCTGGCCGGCTGTGTTCATGTCCAACCCAATCACGCCGTCGCCGGAAGTGCAGACCCATATCATACGTCCGGACACGGCAATGTCGTGTATGGTACATCCGGAGAGGAGCATGTCAAATCTTCCGGTCTTCTTGTCCAGCAGCAACAGACCGTAAGCACATCCCAGCAGAATCTGTCCGGGTGACAACTCGCTCAGGCAGTAGACCGGCTGTGAATCATAGGCACGCATTTTCCCATCGGTTGAACGGCGGCAGTAAACCTTGCCTTTGACACCGCCAAACCAGACGTCACCCTCGCTGTCCAGGTAAGTGGCGAATACAAAGCCTCCGACTCCGAAGAGGTCTCCATCCCGCTCTGTGTAATGGTGCGATTCACGCCCTGATGCTTCGTCGAAAACGTAGACTCCCTTGCCGTAGGTCCCGGCATAGAGGTGTCCTTTCTTGTCCGATGTCAGGGATAGAAAGATCTCCTGACTTCCTCCATGCAGTCGTTTCCATTGTCGGGTATGGGTATCATACAGGCTGATGCCGTCGCTGGTTGCTATCCAGAGATTTCCCCGGCTGTCAGTCTCCAGGTGGTTGACTTCGTTATTAGGTAAGGATTGCGGATTGTTGATGCCATGTACCAGATGTTCCACTTCAGTATCGGGTGCTTCCGTGTATTGCAGTCCTCCGCTGTTGGTAGCAACCCAAATCCGGTGGCGTTCATCTTCGAGCAAGGAATAGACGCTGTTGCCGCGCAGGGAGGACGGATTGTCCGGATTGTCGCTAATCACTTGCCGGACCCGCTCGGTCCCAGCATCGAGTATCCAGATACCCCCGCCGTCAATACCCACCCAGACAGAAGCTGTATCCGTCAGGAGTATGTCTCTGACAACAAGCTTCGGGAGTTGCGGAACATTGACTTGTCGGGTTCTTTGTCCGGTGAGTTCATACTGCCATAGCCCGGCGTTGTACGTACCAATCCAGACGCGACGTTTCCGTGCATCGTACCGGGTGGATGATATCAGCCGGGGAAGATGACCGTTGAGTTGAGTGAATGTGCGTGTCTTTGTGTCGACGCGATAGACGGACGATTCCACAAAAGCCAGTATCTGACCGTTATCCAATGAGATCATGTTGGAAAAGCCTGTCTTGTCGGTTCCTGCGAGGCGCACTTCTTTTCCCGTCCACAGGTAAATGCCGGTGTTGGTGCTTATCCACACCTTCTGCTCGGCATCTATCAGGACGTTGGTCACCCAGTTATCATTTCCCAGCACGGAAGAAAGGGTAAACCATTGCTCGAATTTATTCCGGATACGGTTATAGCGGTATACCTGTCCGTTCTGTGTGGTGGCGACCAATAGGCTTCCTCGGCAAGCCAGCTTGACTTGCATGACGTCGGTCGTAGCAAGTGGAAGGTCGTAGTGCCGGTGGTCGTCTCCGGCAACACGCAAGATACCTGTATGCGAAGCTGCCCAGATAAATCCGTCTTGGTCACGGACGACAGCGGTTATCTCCCGCATGGAGATGCCATACATATCGTTGAGATTGGTGAATGTGAAATCCTGCACTGCACGGCAGGGCAAAAACAAGAATAGGGACAGTAGGAGTACGAAGCATTCTTTCATATGATTAAATTAAATTGCGCATACGCTCGCTCGTTTAATTCTAAACTGTACAAAGATATAAATATAACTTGTCCTTTCGTACACTAAATATTTAAAAGTGTAAGGAATGTGTCCAAAAGTACAAGGGAAAAGTCCGGGAGGTCCGTATCTTTGTGCAAGTTAATAATTCAAAAACAGATAGCTTTATGAAACGAATCCTCACTTTGATGTTACTTGCCGTAGCATGTTCAGGTGTGTTGCAGGCACAATCCGGTCATTCGTCGGTCAGGGTGGATGACCGTTTAGTGTTGCCCGGTAAACGTGGCGAACTCAATGTACGCAATGCGATGTGGCCGCGACTGTTGCTCGGCAACCGCATGGAGTTTAGGATAAAGGCTCCGGATGCCCGAAAGGTGCAGATTGATTTGGGGCGCAAATATGACCTCGTTCGCAACGACGACGGCGAATGGAGATGTACCACCGATTCACTCACACCGGGCTTTCACTATTACTTTCTCCTCATTGACGGAGTTGCCGTTGCCGACCCTGCCAGTGAATCGTTTTATGGATGCAGCATGATGACCAGTGGGGTGGAAATCCCTTATCCCGATGGAGATGTACGGTTTTATCTGGCAGACGTCCCTCACGGAGACATTCGCATGAAGCGGTATTTCTCAAAGACGTCCAATGCCTGGAGACGTCTGTTTGTCTATTGTCCGCCCGGATATGACACCTCGGAGCAAACCTATCCCGTGCTGTACCTGCAACATGGCGGTGGGGAAGACGAACGCGGTTGGGCGAATCAGGGACGTACTGATATCATTATGGACAACCTCATTGCGCAGGGAAAGGCGACACCAATGATTGTGGTGATGACGGATGGCAATACGTCTGATTTTGAAAGCGAGCTGCTCAAGGATTGCATTCCGTTTGTAGAGAAGAACTTCCGTGTAAAGACCGACCGTGACAACCGTGCCCTGGCAGGACTCTCCATGGGAGGCATCCAGACCTTGAATGTAGGCATTCCCCACTTGGATTGTTTTGCCTATCTGGGTGTATTCAGCTCGGGATGGTGGGCGAACCGGACTCCTTTCGGGGGAGGCGAGGACAGCGAGAAGTATTACAGGATGCTGCAAGACCACAAGGACGAGTACAATGCAGGATGGAAGCAATTCTGGATATCCATGGGCGGTAAGGAAGACATTGCATACAACAATTGTCAGATTATGATGAAGCGTTTTGACGGGATAGGCATCAGGTACACCTACTTTGAAACGCCGGGCGGTCACACTTGGCCCGTATGGAGGGAAAGCCTGTATCACTTTGTCCAACTTCTCTTTCGCTGATTGAAGTTTTTCTGATACTCAACGTGTCACCTTGAAACACATCCTATGCTTATGAACAATTTCTATTGCAAAATCCTGTTGGCTCTTTGCCTGGGTGTCGGCTTGAACATACCTGTTCCTGCACAAGACAAAGAGACCGATTTTCCTTTGGCTCCTTATTTCTCACCGGCAACTTCAGAGGTCATGCATCCGGATGATGACGGGTTCATACGCCGCTGGCTGTTGTTGGAGCCTATTGACAAGCCCAACCGGAGCAACACGGTGTTTACGGACAGTTACATTCGCGAGGCTTTTACTACCGAATATTTTCCTGGACAATTTACCGTATTACCTGAGGACGGCGACCACGTGACTGTCGGCAAACAGAAGCTGACCTGGCATGCCTTGGAAAGCAACCTGTTCAATGTGAAACTGTTTCGCTTTGCATCCAAGCTTCATAAACAGGTCTACGGGGTACTCTTTTGGGCAGTGACTGTCATCGACAGTCCGGAAGATATCCCGAATGTGAGGCTGTCCGTCGGCTCCAACTCGGCTTCCATGTGGTGGCTGAATGGGGAAGAAGCCGTCATGCTCTCGGGAGACCGTCGGATGGTGAAGGACGATTGCCTGTCAAAACGTCTGACCCTGAAAAAGGGGAAGAATATCCTGCGCGGAGCAGTCATCAACGGTCCGGGGATGAGTGATTTCTGCGTACGCTTCCTCGATGAACAGGAAGTGCCGGTCAGAAACGTGACCATCAAACAGTAATCGGCTGGTTGACAAGGCGTCGGACCGACAGGATGCTGTGCCCTTGTCAACCGGAAAGTGTTTAAAACTAAAGTCAGTGCATAAATCATGAAAACAAAAACTTTCTGTCGGGTAGCTGCTGTCTTGTTCGTTTTGCTGATGCCGGGAACAGCTGCTGCACAAATTGGAGAACCCTATATCCACGACCCCTCCACCATCATGAAATGTGAGGGAAAATATTACACATTCGGCACCGGAGGAGGCGGACTGATTTCAGAAGATGGCTGGACATGGCATGATGGCGGAGTGAGACCCGGCAGGGGTGCAGCTCCCGATGTCGTGAAAATCGGCGACCGCTATCTGATTGCTTACAGTGCGACCGGAGGAGGGCTCGGAGGCAGTCACCGTGGTACGGTCTTGACAATGTGGAACAAGACGTTGGACCCCACTTCTCCTGATTTCAAGTATACGGAAGCCATTGCCGTAGCTTCGTCAGAGGACGATGAAGACTGTGACGCCATCGACCCCGGTCTGCTGTTGGACCCGACTGACGGCCGTCTGTGGTTGTCCTATGGTACCTATTTCGGCTTTATCCGTCTGGTGGAACTTGATCCAGCCACAGGAAAACGGAAGGAAGGGAATGAACCGATCAACATTGCGATTGGCTGTGAGGCAACCGACTTGATTTTCCGGAATGGCTGGTACTACCTGCTGGGTACCCACGGCACTTGCTGTGACGGTCCCAATTCGACCTATAATATCGTGGTCGGACGTTCGCGCAAGGTGACAGGTCCCTACCTGGACAATATGGGCAGAGACATGTTGGAGGGAGGCGGAAGGATGGTGATCGGAGCCGGAAACCGTCAGACCGGTGCCGGACATTTCGGACGCTACATCGAGGAGGAAGGTGTCGAAAAGATGTCGTGCCATTTTGAAGCTGATTTTGACCGAGGTGGACGCAGCGTACTTGCTGTCCGTCCACTTCTCTGGAAGAATGACTGGCCCGTTGCCGGTGAAGTCTTCAAGGAAGGTACTTATGAAATCGAATCCGAACGGAGGGGATATGCCCTGGAACTCTGCGTGGACTTTGTGCGGATGGAAGGTGGTATGCATCGTTTTTGGGAGAAAAGCGACGAACCTCTTCAACCGTTGAAGTCGCAGACCTTGGAAGATGTCATCGGTACATGGCCCAAAGGTAACATTGATGTCCGGATCGGCGACTATATGTTCCGCCCGCATCAACGGTGGACAATCACTGCCGTGCCTGATGCTGGTGGGTACTTGGGGGCGCCTTATTATAAAATTGTCATAGAAGGCACGAACCGGGCTTTGACAGCTACGGCTGATGCCGAGGTGTCGACAGTCCCTGAGTTTACAGGTGCTCCCGAGCAGTTGTGGAGAATCGAGCAACTCACGGACGGCACTTACCGCATCCTGCCCAAGAAGGTTCCTGGGACGGATGAGGAACTGGTGCTGGTATCCATCGGCGACAGTACGCCTTCACTGGGCAAATTTGACAAGAACAGCGATAATTCCAAGTGGAATTTTCGAGACCATTGAGGCTAGTGAACATGCGTGTTGATGCTGCAAGACTCCTCTTTCATCACCGGATGACCTAAAAGCCATGAAGTCACAAAGAAGCATGGATGCCCATTCTTCCTTGTGGCTTCATCATTTCCTATCCATCCTGACACATTGTCAAACGAACCTCTCTACACACCCTTTCGTTGCACCCAAATACGGTTTCGTGGATTTCGAGGCCCTTCTCGGAGGATTCGCAAAATACGGATTGACGGCAAATGACTTCTTTCGGTTGCATAGGGGAGGGCTGAAAGGGGATGATTGCATCCTTTTACTGCTCGTCACTCTGTTATGTCCCTCTTTTTATTACCTTCCGATTTGTTGACAGCCTCCTTCTTCTAGAGAGCGAAACTCACTTCTTTTTACTTCCATTTTCCAAAGATTTGACTTTCGGGCGCGAAACATTTGTGTTTGGGTGGTGAAACTATATTGTTTGAGGCGGCAAACTATATTGTTTGGCTCGCGAAACAATATTGTTCCGGGCACGTTTTGTATGTTTTTCGGGAATGAAATGTATAGTTTTCTAAAATAGAAGGCGTTTTCCGTGAGTTCTGTTAAACAGATTTAGCAGTTGAACGCTCTTTGAAGGAAATCTTCAAAAGTAGGCGTTAGCGTAAAGGATGTTTTGGCGCGAATCTGTCAAGCAGATGAGGCGAGATGCTTGCTTTTTGATAAACGAGGCTGTGTGGGAGAGGGGAATGGTCTGTCTGCTGGAACTTCCCCATGCGCCTGCAATCATGTCTTTGTGTTTTTTAACACTCACGGAATAGTAGTATCTGCCCGGATGGGAGTCTTAGCAACAAAAACACGATTGTTGCCTTCAACCGCTGCAAGCGTCGCTTGGGAGCGGGGCTCGCGGCATCGACAGAAATGCCTATGAAATCATCAGAAGAAAAATCACTGCGCTACGTGTTGCGGCACTACAAGCCCGGCACCTTCGACACCCGTCGCGCCATCCGTAAGTTCGAATTGCGCCGTCAGGGACACACCCTCCACCGAACCCTACTGATGTGGGTGCTGGGAGTGGCTGCCATCGCCCTCTTTGTCTACGGACTCTACGGTTGGTTCTCTACCGCCGAGAAAGTGGAACCCTGGACTCAGCTGACGGCTGCCAATCATACGGAGACCTACGTGTTGCCGGACAGCAGCCGGGTCACGCTCTATCCCGAATCCACGCTCCGCTATCAGAAGGGGAAGTTCGGCAGACGGGAACGCAGTGTCCTGGTCAGCGGCAAAGCCTACTTCCGTGTCAGTCCTGACCCTGCCTGTCCCTTCCGTGTGACAGGACGGTACGGGACCGTCCGTGTGCTGGGCACCGCCTTCGAGTTCGACGAGATGAGCAGGGAGGGGGAGACCGTCGTCTATGTCACCGAGGGCAGGGTGGCGTTTGCGGTCAAAGAGACGTTTGGGGGCATCTTCCTCTATCCGGGGATGGCGGCGAGCCTGAAGGACGGTGCGGGAATGCCGGAGGAGATGCATCCGGATGTACCCAATCCTGCCGCATGGGCGACCGGAACGTTCGTCTATGAGAATACGCCGCTGGAGGAAGTGCTCCGGGAATTGTCCGCCTACTACGGCGTCCGTCTCTCGTCCGAAGATACCGGCAAGATGCTCACGGCGGAGTTTGATACCGACGAAGGGGTGGACGGCATCGTGGCGTTGATCGAACAGTCATTGGGTACTCATATAAATAAGGAATAGGACATGAAGGCTTCCGTTCTGCGTGCGTTCCCGGTCCTGCTGCTGTCCTGCCTGTTGCCGCTGGCTGCATGGGCACAGACGGGGACGACCGTCCGCCAACAGCTGGAGCGACTGAAGAGTGTCCATGCCGTCCGCCTGGTCTATGATGCTTCGCTGAAGCTCGATGTCCCTTATCGGGGGCGTCCGCTGGACGGGATGACGCTGTCACAGGGACTGGACGAACTGCTACGGGGCACCGGACTGAAGTGGGTGGCGGAACGTCAGTACATCGTGCTGAGGCCGTTGGAGAGATACACGCTCAGCGGCTACGTCCGTCAGGACAACGGGGAGACCATCATCAACGCCACCGTGTGGGACCAGACCACCGGAAGCGGTACCCTGACGAACGAGCACGGTTTCTTCAGCCTCACTCTGCCTGAAGGTTCCCACCGGCTGCGTGTCTCCTTCGTGGGACTGGGCGAACGGACGCTGGAGCTGACACTGACGAAGGACCGTCAGCTGGACATCCGTCTGACACCGGACTACCGGCTAGACGAGGTGCTGGTGACTGCCGACCTGAACTCCCCTCTGAGTACTACACAGACGGGCAAGGTGTCGCTCACGCAGCAGGGACTGAACCGGGGCTTTGCCCTGCTCAGTTCGTCGGATGTGGTGAAGACCCTGCAGGGACTGTCGGGTGTGGCTGCCGGCACGGAACTGATTTCGGGGCTGTATGTCCACGGGGGAGGCAACGACGAGAACCTCTTCCTGCTCGACGGGACGCCGCTCTACCAGGTGAACCACCTGGGCGGTCTGTTCTCTGCCTTCAACACCGACATCGTGAAGAACATCGACTTCTACAAGAGCGGCTTCCCGGCACGCTATGGCGGACGTCTGTCGTCGGTGGTCGACGTACGTACCAACGACGGCAACCTGGAGAAGCTGCACGGCTCCTTCAGTCTGGGGCTGCTCGACGGACGGTTTCAGCTGGAAGGTCCTTTACGGAAGGGCCGGACCTCGTTCAACGTGGCAATGCGGCGCACATGGCTCGACGCACTTACCGCTCCGTTCTTTGCCGCCTACAACAGTTCGCGGACTGACAAGCTCAACATGCGTTATGCCTTCCACGACATCAATGCGAAGGTGACGCATATCTTCTCCGACCGGAGTCGTGCCTCGCTCAGTTTCTATTCGGGCAACGACTTCTTCAAGGTGGACAGCAAGCAGCATGACAACAGTTACATCCAGGACTACGACAAGGATTTTTACCACGTGAAGTTCAACATGAAGTGGGGCAACACGGCGACGACGCTCAACTGGGAGTATCGGTGGACGCCCCGTCTCTTTGCTTCCGTCAGCGGACTGTATGCCCACAACCGCTCCAACTACTATTTCCTGGAGGATGACAAGCAGACGGGCGAAGACCGTTGGCAGCTGTCTCTTCAGGAGCAACGCAGCCGCTCGACCATCGACGACGTCGGTTACCATGCCGAGCTGGACTACCGTCCCGGCACGGACCACCATGTGCGGATGGGGTCGACATACCTCTACCACCTCTTCCGTCCGCAACAGACCGATAACCGGCATTATGCCGGGACGGAGGAGGCGGTGGATACACTCCGACGGCGGGGCAGGGCGTCCTACCGGGGACATGAGTTCGCACTCTATGCCGAAGACGACATCCGGTTGGGCGACCGTTGGAAGCTGAACGCCGGGTTGCACTACACGTTGTTCCACGTCAGCGGAAAGACCTTCCACTCGTTGGAGCCGCGTGTGGCCGTCCGTTACCAGCTCGACGACCGGACTACGCTGAAAGCCTCCTATGCGGAGATGAGCCAGTTCATGCACCAGCTGTCGAACACCTACATCAATCTGCCGACGGACTACTGGGTGCCTTCCACCGACAGGGTCCGCCCCATGCGTTCGCGACAGTATGCAGCCGGGGTGTACAGGGCATTGCCCGGACATCTCGGGTTGAGCGTGGAGGCTTACTATAAGACGATGAGCCGACTGGTGGAGTATGACGGCGGCAATCAGCTGACGCCTGCCGTGAGCCACTGGGAGTCACTGGTCCGCACGGGGAAGGGCAAGGCATACGGGGTGGAGACGGAACTGACCTACGACGACGGGCAGACGTCTGCCGCAGCCTCGTACACCCTCTCTTGGAGCAGGCGGAAGATGCCGGCATTCTTCTCCGGCTGGTATCCCGACAAGTTTGACAACCGCCACAAGCTGACGTTGAGCCTGCACCACCGGTTCACCCGACGCATTGAGGGCTATGCCGCCTGGAACTTCCACAGCGGCAACCGCATGACCGTCGCCACGCAACTGGTGGAGGCACCCATTGTGCCCGGTGCAGGCAGTGACGGCACCTGGGAGTGGGTCTTTGACTCCCCGAACAATGTGTCCCTGCCTGCCTACCATCGGTTGGACCTGGGCTTCAATTTCCGCCGGACCACCAAGCGCGGCTACGAGCGCATCTGGAACGTCAGTCTCTACAACGCCTACAACCACAAGAATGCCCTTTATGCCCGGGTAGTCCGTCGTGACGATGGCACGTTGAAGGGGAAGGTCACGGGTGTCTTCCCCATCCTCCCTTCCTTCAGTTACACCTTAAAGTTTTGAAGCATGATGAATCTGAAAGCATACCTTTCCTGCTGCTTGCTCCTCCTGCTGGCAGCCTGCAACGACAAGCTCGACCTCGACGATGTGCGGTCGGACGAGCGGCTGGTGCTCTACTGCATGCCTTGTGCCGGACTGGACACGACGCTGATACAGCTCTCGCGCAGTGTCCCCGTACACAAACGTCGGGCAGAACCGGAGCCGTTGCAAGGCGTACGGATTGTCTTTTCCGTCAACGGAGAGGAACAGCCAGTCCTTCGCAGTGAGAAGGGCACGCCGACGGTCCCTGCCGGATGTTACTATGTTGTCGGGCAGTGGCACGAGGGCGATGCCATCGACCTCACTGCTGAGGTGGAAGACCTGCCACCCATCCAGGCACACACGGTCATCCCGTCGGCATTCCCCCTGAAGGAGGTGGACCTGGCTGTCAAGCCGGGTGTCGATGACCGGATGGTGCAGTTCCGCATCACGTTTGCCGACCCGGACGGAACGGACGACTGCTACGGCGTGCATGTGCTGCACAAGTCCGAGTACAAGCGGGAGCTCTTCGACGAGCACGGCGCTCTCATTGCCTCCGAGGTGGAGGAGTCCTATATCACGCCGTTCTACCTGGAGGCGGACGATGAGCCGCTGATGGAGAGTTCCACTGGACTGAACTCGGTTTTCGAGCTGTATGACGACTACTATCAGAACCTCTACATCTGGGACGACCGCCTGGTGCAGGGCAAGACCTACACCCTGCGCATGAACGGCTACTATTCCGCGGATGGAGTCTGGGAGGAGGAAGGGGAGCGCAGAAGCCAACTGCACACCTACAAGCTCCGGCTCTACACGCTCTCGCCCGAGATGTACCGTTACCTGAAGTCGCTCAACGACAATGCGAACAATGAGCTGGGACATGCCGGACTGGCTCCCCTTCGCAACCTCTATACCAATGTGGAAGGCGGCTTCGGCGTGTTGGGCGGATGCCGGATTGTGGAGACCGGATGGCTTGACAACCCCTCCTGAACCTGAAGCCAGGTCTTTGCAGGGAGGTTTCACTTTGTCCCGTCGCGTCTGAAACGGGAGCAACTTTCGGGGCATGAAGCGTTCGGGTATCAATTATTGTGTGTACTTTTGCCGATGTAAACCTACGGATTTATGAAGAACTATTCGCTCAACATACACGGGACGCTCTTTGACCTGTCCGTTCCCCGGGTAATGGGAATCCTCAATGTGACCCCCGATTCTTTCTATGCAGGCAGTCGCAAGCAGACTGAAGACGAAATCCGGCTCCGTTGCCGTCAGATTGTGGAGGAAGGCGCCTCCATCATCGACATCGGTGCCTATTCATCCCGTTCGGATGCCGCACACATCACGGCAGAGGAAGAGATGGAACGGCTGCACCGCGGACTGCGCATCGTGCGTGAGGAGTGCCCCGATGCCATCGTTTCGGTCGACACCTTCCGGGCGGATGTGGCAGAACGCTGCGTCGGCGACTATGGAGTCGGCATCATCAACGACATTGCTGCCGGAGCCATGGACGAGCGGATGTTCGACACGGTCGCCCGCCTGCAGGTGCCCTACATCATGATGCACATGCAGGGTACGCCGCAGACCATGCAGCACGCCCCCCACTACGACTGCCTGATGCGTGAGGTGTTCGTCTACTTTGCCGAACGCATCCACCGTCTGCACGACATGGGAGTGAACGACCTCATCCTCGACCCCGGCTTCGGCTTCGGCAAGACGCTGGAGCACAACTACGAGCTGATGGCACACCTGGAGGAGTTCGTGCGTACGTTTGACCTGCCCCTGCTGGTAGGCATCTCGCGGAAGTCCATGATATATAAGCTGCTGGACGGAACACCTGCCGACGCCCTCAACGGGACGACCGTCCTGAACACCATCGCCCTGATGAAGGGGGCACACATCCTGCGTGTGCACGACGTCAAGGCAGCCGTCGAGGCCGTACGTCTGGTGGAAGCGATGCGGCAGTCCGCCCTTTCCGCCCCCGAACCATTTACCCGATAAAAGTATCTTAACCCATGATATTCTCCATTGAAATAAAAGACATCATCGACATTCTCTCGGTAGCCCTCCTGCTTTACTACGCCTACAAGTTCATGAAAGAGTCAGGCTCGGTAAAGATTTTCACAGGCGTCCTTATCTTCATCCTGCTGTGGCTGTTGGTGGCGCAGGTGCTGGAGATGCGTCTGCTGGGAGCCATCTTCGACCAGTTGGTCAAGGTGGGAGCCATCGCCCTCATCATCCTGTTCCAGGACGACGTGCGCCACTTCCTCCAGATGCTGGGTTCCCATGAGAAGGTCAGCCGCCTGTTCCGTCTGCTCACGGGAGGCAAGAAGGAGAAGGTGGAACACTCCGACATCATGCCCATCGTCATGGCGTGCATGAACATGAGCAAGCAGAAGGTCGGTGCACTCATGGTGTTCGAGCGCAACATCCCCCTCAACGACATCATCCATACGGGCGACACCATCGATGCCAACCTGAACCAGCGTCTCATCGAGAATATCTTCTTCAAGAACAGTCCGCTCCACGACGGTGCCATGATTATCTGCCACAAACGCATCACCGCAGCCGGTTGCATCCTCCCGGTATCGCACAGCCTCGACATCCCCAAGAAGTTGGGCTTGCGCCATCGTGCCGCCCTGGGAGTTTCCCAGCAGACGGACGCACTGGCTGTCATCGTGTCGGAGGAGACGGGTGGCATCTCCATCGCGTTCAAGGGCGAGTTCCACCTGCGTCTGTCCGCCGAGGAGCTGGAGAGCTTCCTCACCCGTGAGCTGAACTGAAAAGCCGCCTGTTAAAAACTAACTCATAATCCTATGAACAAACTACTGCTTATCATAGACCCTCAGATTGATTTCATAACCGGTACATTGCCTGTCCCTAACGCAGAACAGGCAATGACTGAGTTGGCTGATTATATCCGTGACAACAACGGATGTTATTCACATAAAATCATCACCGCAGATCGTCATCCTTTCAACCATTGTTCCTTCAAGCCTTTTGGCGGCGATTGGCCGCAACACTGCATACATGATACTGCCGGAGCTTCCATCTGGCAACCTCTGATAGAGCCTTTATATCTCACACAAGGCGAAGTGACATTCCTGTATAAAGGGCAAGAGCCGTTGGTTGAGGAATATTCCATCTTCAAGAACGTTGAGGCAGGAAAGGCTATCCAGGATATTGTGAAACGAGAGGGGATAGACAGGATTGACATTTGCGGGCTTGCCGGGGATATCTGTGTGCTAAACACGCTCCGGGATGGTATGGAGATGCTGGGCAAAGACTTGTTCAATGTGCTGCAACGTTTTGCTCCTTCATTGGACGGAGGAAAAGCCCTTGATGCTATGGTCACACAGTCCGGCTTGTCATGTAGCCGATGACAGTACACATCGGCGATGTCTACTCGCAGGACTTCACCCGCCTGGTGGAGGTTATCAAGGAAATCCGATAAAGACAAGCAGTAGTTAGAATCACGACGTCCCCGCACCGTCCCGCTCCTCCTCCGAGGAAAAGGCGTGCGGGGATTTTTATGCTTATGGATTCCGTTGTTTTACGCTTGACAGGTTACGATATAACATTATTTGATGGGGAATAAGAAAAGAATATAGCCTTCAGCTTGGAGATTACAGATAAATCGTAAAATTTTCAGCTGTTAATTCCTAAACTTAATCGTATGAAGAAGTGTTGGTGCGTGCAAAGGCCTTGGGAAGTCTGGCTAATCCCGACTGGAAGCGAACCACGTACGACGCATCGTTGGCATAATACATGAATGCCGGGAAATTCTCCCCGGTCGTTGAGTTGGGATACAGGTTCCTCGATTCACGTACCAAAGGCGTTGCCAACTATGGAGGTGCCTACCTGTCCATCGGATTAAGATATTGAGTTCGGATATACGCCGCACAGGCTTTTGTGCGGGTGGAAGCAGAATCCGGTTATAAGTCTGTCTTATAGCCGGATTCTGTGTGTTTACAAACCTCGCTGTTCCTCCCGTAGTCCGGACTTTGCCCCGGCAAATACAGCCGTCCGACGGATGAAACACATTAGTTTGACACACCAAACACAGGTGTTTGACCTGGCAAACATAGTAGTTTGACATAGCTAAGTATAATACTTTGATAGGCTAAGTATAATACTTTGGTATATCAAACACTTATGTTTGCCGTATCAAAGGCTTGTGTTTGCACGGTCAAATGCAAATGTCCGGGCGATGCATTCCGTATTACCGACGGCTGAAAACAGGGTGTCGGGCACGTCTTCTTGCTCCGATGCGCGAAAAAACAGACGGGAAAGCTGTGCTACTCCACCGTGAACACGTAACTTTGCACCTCAAATTGCAAACAATGAAGAATTATCTCTCACGTACGTTTATCTTGACATTGCTGGTGGTGGTCGCCCTGCTGGGGCTGCATTTCCTGCCAACCATCACCATCAACGGCTACACCCTCCGTCGGGTCAACCTGCTCTCTGACGTGGAAGTCAAGGAACCGGAACCCGAGTTGCTCGACACAGTCCCTCTGCCTCCTCCCGTCAAACCGGCTTTTGTGGATACCTGCAAGACCGGACTGACCTGCATCGAGGACTATGCCGATTCTACCCAACGGGGCATGAAGCCCTTTTATGAAGCCTTGTCCCACGTCAGCCAACGTCCTGTGCGCATCGCTTACTTCGGCGACTCGTTCATCGAGGCGGATATCCTGACGGGCGACCTGCGCGACCTGTTGCAGGCACGTTACGGTGGTTGCGGGGTAGGCTTTGTCGACATCACGTCCAACACGCACGGCTTCCGTCAGACCGTCCGTCACAACTTCGGCGGATGGCGCACGCGCGGTATACTCGACTCGCTGGGCTATGACCCTGCCCGGCTGGGACTCTCCGGACACTACTTCATTCCCCGTGAAGGGGCGTACGTGGAGGCACAGACCCCGAAGGTGAGCCGCGGACGACTCGACAGTTGCGAGGTGGCGACCATCTTCTTTGAGAACAAGGGTCCCGTGACCCTCACCACCACGGTCAACGGGGTGGATGGAGAACCCCGGACGGTCGAGGGCAACGGACGTCTGCAGAAACTCGACTGCACCGGCAACATCAAGCGGGTCCGCTGGACCGTGAACCGTGCCGACACGGCAACCTTCTACGGCTTTGCCATGGACGGACGGACGGGCATTGTCGTCGACAACTTCGGGGTGCGCAGCAGCAGCGGACTGACCATGCGCAGCATCCCCATGAGCCGCCTGAGACAGTTCAACGCCTACCGTCCCTATGACCTCATCGTGCTGCAGTTCGGACTGAACGTCGCTACGCCGCGAGGCAGCAACTACGACGGCTACGAACGCGGCATGCTGACCGTCATCGAGCACCTGAAGGAGGCATTCCCGCAGGCAGGCATCCTCGTCGTCGGTGTGGGAGACCGCGAGCACAAGGACGAGGAGGGCAACCTGCGCACGATGCCCGGTGTGAAGAACCTCATCCGCTACCAGCAGACCATCGCCGCCAAGGCAGGTGTGGCGTTCTGGAACCTCTATGATGCCATGGGAGGCGAGGGCAGTATCCGTCGGATGGTCCAGGCAAAGCCTGCCCAGGCAAACCTGGATTATACGCACATCAACTTCCACGGCGGAAAGGTGCTGGCAAAACAACTCTACGAGACTTTGATTTATGGGAAAGAACAATATGACAAACGGAAGGCATACGAGAATGAACAGTAGACTGTGGCTGTGGCTCCTCCTGCTGGGCTGTGCCGTGGGGGCGACAGCACAGGACCGGATTCCCGACCGTCTGTCACCGCAGGACACGTTGCGGAATCCCGTCCTCCACGTGCAGCACGGGACGGTTCCCCTGCATGACACGGTGACGGTCGGCAATTCACTGCCCCGGACGTTCCGCAATGCCGGGACGAACTGCATCCTCCGCGCCGAACAACTTTCACCCTTCTTCGAGAAGCTCTGTCAGGGGACGGAGCCTGTGCGCATCGTTCAGCTGGGCGATTCGCATGTGCGGGGACACGTGTTCTCCGTGGCTGCACGCCATACACTCGAAGCGGCATGGGGCAGCCAGGCGGTCCATCCCGATGCCATCACCTACCAGACGACTGCCCTCGCCCGTGAGACCGGGGCACCGGGACTGGTCTATCACGCCATCGGCATCAACGGCGCCACCGCTGCCGAGTTCTGCAACACGGAACAGATGGACAAGGTAGCCTCGCTCATGCCCGACCTCGTCATCCTGTCGTTCGGCACGAACGAGAGCCACAACCGGCGTTACGACCCCGTGGAGCACTATGCACAGATGGATGCCCTGCTCACCCTGCTCCGTCACTATGTGCCCGATGCGGAGGTGATGCTGACCACTCCACCCGGTTCCTACGTCCGTGCCAGCCGTCGCCGGCGTATCATCAACCCGCGGACGGCAAAGGCGGTGGACACCATCCTGGAGTTTGCCGAAGCACGCGACCTGCCCGTGTGGGACCTGTACAACCTGGCAGGAGGGGCACGCAGCGCGTGTGCCAACTGGAGAACCAACCGCCTGATGCAGCGTGACCAAGTGCACTTCACCCATCAAGGCTATACCATTCAAGGAAACCTATTGGGCGAAGCCCTCTTAAAAGCATTCAATGACTATGTGGCAAATTGATATGAACCGTCTGTGCGACGTGCTGACTTACGACGCGCAGCAACCGATGATTTTCAGCAGCGGACTCTTCCTGTTCCTCTTCCTGGGCTTCAGCCTGGTCTATCTGCTGTTGAAGAAGACCACGACCCTGCGCCTGCTGTTTGTGGTGCTCTTCTCCTACTATTTCTACTACAAGAGCAGCGGGACCTACTTCTTCCTGCTGGCAGTGGTCACGCTGAGCGACTTCACGCTGGCACGGCTCATGGAACGGACGGAACGCAAGGGGGCACGCCGCGCCCTGCTCATCACCAGTCTGTGCATCAACCTGGGACTGCTGTGCTACTTCAAGTACACCAACTTCTTCTACGAGATGCTGGCTCCGTTGTGGGGCGGTCAGTTCCATGCCCTCGACATCTTCCTTCCGGTGGGCATCTCGTTCTTCACCTTCCAGTCGCTGAGCTATACGCTCGACGTCTATCGGGGCGAGCTGAAGGCGTTGCGCAATCCGCTCGACTATGCCTTCTTCGTGTCCTTCTTCCCGCAGCTGGTGGCAGGCCCCATCGTCCGTGCCCGTGACTTCATTCCTCAGATACGCCGTCCGGTAGTGGTGACCCCCGAGATGTTCGGACGCGGTGTCTACTTCATCGCTGCCGGTCTGTTCAAGAAGGCCATCCTCTCGGACTACATCAGCGTGAACTTCGTGGAGCGCATCTTCGACAACCCCGGCTTGTATTCGGGCATCGAGAACCTCTTCGGTGTCTATGGCTATGCCCTGCAAATCTACTGCGACTTCTCGGGCTACAGCGACATGGCTATCGGTCTGGCCCTGTTGCTGGGCTTTCATTTCCCGCTCAACTTCCGTTCGCCCTACAAGGCTTCGTCCATCACGGAGTTCTGGCACCGCTGGCACATCTCGCTGTCGACCTGGTTGCGTGACTACCTCTACATCTCGATGGGAGGCAACCGCCGCGGGAAGCTGCGCACCTACTTCAACCTCTTCATGACCATGCTGCTGGGCGGACTGTGGCACGGCGCATCGTGGAACTTCGTGTTCTGGGGTGCCATCCACGGCATTGCACTGGCGCTCCATAAGTTCTGGCGAAGCCTGCTCGGACGCGACAAGCACTACCAGAGCCGGGGCATCCGACGAGTTCTGGGCATCCTGCTGACGTTCCACCTCGTGTGCCTCTGCTGGATATTCTTCCGCAACAGCACCTTTGAAGCCTCGTGGACGATGATTCACCAGATTGTAGCCAACTTCCAGCCCCAGCTCTTTGGTCAACTCGTGGACGGCTACAAGATGGTGTTTGCCTTCATGGCAGTCGGCTTTGTGCTCCATTTCCTGCCCGACCGTTGGGAGGAGGCATGCCAGCGCGGTGTCATCCGTCTGCCGCTCGTGGCACAGGCGCTCCTGCTCATCCTCATCATCTATGTGGTCATCCAGGTGAAGACGAGCGACATCCAGCCGTTCATCTACTTCCAGTTCTGACGGAAGGCGGACGCCGTGCAGATTCTTCTTGCACTTTGTCCGGTTTGCGCACCGTCGTATCATGAATTTGCGTAAGTTTGCGCCCGAATTCAAGAACCAAGTCATTATGGACCTCGTATCGCTTTATGAAATATTCCGCTCCCATCCGCAGGTGACGACCGACAGCCGTCACTGCCCGGAGGGGAGTCTGTTTTTTGCCCTCAAAGGCGCTTCGTTCGACGGCAACGCCTTTGCCAAGTCTGCCTTGGAACAGGGCTGTGCCTATGCCGTGATTGACAATCCGGCTTATGCCGATGCTGCCGACGGACGGCTTATCCTGGTGGACGATGTGCTCTCCACCCTCCAGCAGCTGGCGAACTACCACCGCCGTCAGTTGGGCACACGCATCATCGGCATTACAGGCACGAACGGCAAGACCACGACCAAGGAACTGATTGCCCACGTGCTGATGCAACGTTTCCGTGTGCTCTACACGCAGGGCAACCTGAATAACCAGATTGGTGTGCCGCTGACCTTGCTCCGTCTCACGGCAGACGACGAACTGGCTGTGGTGGAGATGGGGGCGAACCATCCGGGTGACATCCGGGAACTGGTGAACATCGTCGAGCCGGACTATGGCATCATCACCAACGTCGGGAAGGCCCACCTGCAAGGCTTCGGCTCCTTCGAAGGGGTCATCCGCACGAAGGGCGAGCTGTATGATTTCCTGCGGATGCGTCCGCAGTCGGTCATCTTCCTGCATAACGACAATCCCTACCTGGCGCGTATCGCCGACGGACTGAAGTCAGTGCGCTACGGACGTCCGCAGACCGACGGACAGCAACCTGCCGTCTGCGGTGAAGTGGTGGAGTGCTCCCCCTTCCTGCACTTCCGCTGGCAGAGCGGGGGAGAGGAGTGGCATCACGTTGCCACCCACCTCATCGGGGCATACAATGTGGACAACCTGCTGGCTGCCGTCACCATCGGACGCTACTTCGGTGTGCCGTCCGACCGTATCGATGCAGCCTTGGAGGCCTATGTGCCGAGCAACAATCGTTCCCAGCTGGAGCAGACGGCGCACAACCACCTGATTATCGACGCCTACAACGCCAACCCGACAAGCATGGCAGCCGCGCTGGACAACTTCCGTCAGATGACCGTATCACCGAAGATGGTCATCCTGGGTGCCATGAAGGAACTGGGCGAGTACAGTGCCCAGGAACACCGGGCGGTGGCAGAGGCTGTATCGGCCGACGGCTTCGACCGGGTGTGGCTGGTCGGTGAGGAGTTTGCCGACGCTGTTCCTCCCAAAGCACGCTTCTTCCGTACGGCGGACGAGGTCATCGAGGCATTGAAACAGGAACCCCTGTCCGGCTATTACGTCTTGATCAAGGGCTCGAACAGCATGAAGCTGGCTTCCGTCGTTCCTTACTTGTAACCAACGCATACCTATATAAAGAGGGTGCATCAAGGGAGAGCCGTCGGCTCACTTTGATGCACCCTCTTGCTGTATCAGCAGGGCTGTTGTCCCTCAGACAGGCTTAGTCACGATAGCCCGGGTTCTGGTAGGCCTTCTTCTCATCGGCACTCATCTCCATGCCGTCCAGCTGTCCTTGCGGAATGGGGCGGAGGTAGTGGAAGGGCTTGATGGTGCGCTGATGCGTCTTCGGCGTGTGGTCCGTCTTGATGTTGTATCCCTGTTCGGGCAGTTTGCCGCAGATGGTATAGGTGTCGGCATACTCGTTCCACTTCTGCGTACGCACCAGGTCGAACCAGCGGTAGCCTTCACCGAAGAACTCGCGGCTGCGCTCGTTGAGGATGTAGTTGATGTCGATGGTCGCCGGGGTTGCTGCCACCATCTCGGCACTGAAGTCACGGTCGACCTCCTTGTATTCCGCGTTGCTGTACGTCCACCGTCCGGCACGTGCACGGAGCACATTCACCAGGTCACGGGCAGTCTTCCCGGCTTGTGTCCGGGCTCCCTCGACGGCAGCCTCGGCTGCCAGCAGGTAGAGTTCGGAGAACTTGGCGATGTTATACGGACGGGTACTTCCGGCGTTCGGTTGTCCAGGTCCCGAACCGTTGTCGGTGCGGTACGGACCGAGTTTCCACAGTCCCGGATAGGCATAGCGGCTGACCTTGTCCAGTCCCAATACCCAGTCGGCACGTCCCGGCAGTGTCCCTGCACCCAGGTTGTTCTGCTTGGCTGCCTCTTCCGAATAGTTTACCTTGTCCATGTCTTCAGCTACGAACGAGAAGATAGGTTCCCGCTCTTTCACCTGCATGCCGTTGGCATTGGGGACTGACTCCCAGGTCTTCCCGTTCGTCGACCAGTTGCCGCGGTAGACGGTGGTAAACGTTCCGTCGAAGCGCGAGTCGTGCGTCTTGTCGGCAAAGGTATGGGTGAAGACTCCCTGGGGCGGTGCCATGCGGTTCCACGGACGACCGTAGCTTTGTTCGGCAGTACGGATGAGCACGGACTTGCCGTCGGATGAACGTGCGTCGGTGTAGTTCCAGTTCACCATCCAGCCGGCGAAGTTGTCGGGTGCACCGCCGCTGCCGTAGCTGAGGCTTCCGCCGTTGTAGTACTCGTCCTCCTGCGTGTGGTCGGCATAAAGGAGGATTTCGTTGTTGCGGTCGTTCGGTCCGGCATTGACCTGCCAGAAGCTCTCCTGCAAGCCGAAGGGACCGGGGTTCTCGATAGCCTTCACCGCCACATCATACGCCTGCTGGAAATACCAGGCGGCATCGTGTCCGTCGGGGTCTGTACGCGGACACTCCGGATAGGTCGGTATCTGGTTGGGGTTCTTCAGCCACCAGGCATAAGTCAGGTACGCCTTCGAGAGGTAGAGCCGTGCGACGGTCTTGGTGACGCCGCCTTTCACGCGTGGCTGTTCAGGCAGGTTCTCGACCGCTTTCAGCAGGTCCGGGAAGATGGCTTTCGTGTAGACCTCGGGCACGGTGTTCCGCACCGAGACGCGGTTGGGGTTGATGTTGAACTTCAGTTCACCGGCTCCCATATCAAGAGGCACACCGCCGAAGGTCTGCACGAGCAGGAAGTAGTCGAAGGCGCGGAAGAAGCGTGCCTCCGAAACCAATGCTTCGGAGATGCCCACGGAAGCGCCGTTCTCGATGACGCCGTTGGCCGTGTTGATGTTGGAGAAGGCAGTTCCCCACAAGGCATCGCTCCGGCTGGTCGATGCCGTCAGGTTGCCGACGCCCGAGAGGTCGGCGTCCTTGAAGTTGCCGTCGGCACTGAAGCCATAGGTAGCTTCGTCCGTACCGGTCTGGCAGGAGTTGTAGTAGTAGGCTTGTCCGTAGATGTAGCGCAGGTGGGCATACATGGAGGTGATGCCTCCCTCGACACCCTTCTCCGTCTTGAAGAACGACGGGTCGTAGGTGCTGCGCGGTTGCTCGTCGAGGATGTCCGAGCAGGAGGTCGTCAGTGAGAGGGCAAGGAATGCCGTTCCCAACAGACGGGCGGGGATGGATATGCTTTTCATTGTCATGCTTCGTTAGAATGTTAAGTTAATACCGAATAAGAAGTTGCGGGTCGACGGTGAGTTGGTACCCACAGTCAGGAAACGGTGTTGGATGGCACCGGTCACTGCCACGTTCTCGTCGCCGTACGAATTGGTTTCCGGGTCAAGTCCGGTCTCCTTGTGGAAGGGAGAGCAGATGACGAACGGGTTCTGTACCGACAGGTAGGCACGCAGGCTCTGGAGACCGATGCGCTCTACCCACTTCTGATGGTCGAAGTTGTAGCCCAGCGTGATGTTGCGCACCTTCCAGTAGGAGGCGTCGAAGAGTCCCAGCGTGCTGCCGTATTTCGGGTTGTCGCTGCTGTTGATACCGCCGGGCTTGGGATAGTTGGCGTTCTTGTTCTCAGGCGTCCAGTAGTCTACGTCGACTTGTCCGCGACGTCCGGAGAGCATGTTCAGGTAACCGCTGGAGTGGTGCAGCGTGCTGATGAGCTTGCCGCCGTAACGGAAGGCGGTGATGATGTTCAGGTCGAAGTCCTTGTAGGAGACGCGTGTGCTGAATCCGCCCTGGAACTTGGGTTCCATGCTGATGATTTGGCGATCGGCAGGTCCGATGGCACGCAGCGGCTTGCCCGTCTCGTCACGCTCGCCGGTGTATTTCACCTTAATCATACCTTCGTTGCCGCCCGGCTCCAGGATGTTGAGATATTGGAAGTCGGGGTCGTCGCTGTTCCACAGACCGACCTTCTCGTAGTCATAGATACAGTCGATGGGATAACCGACGAACCAGTTGTTGGGCTCGTCCCGGTCAGCCCCCGAAGCGAGGGACGTCAGCTTGTTCCGGTTTGCCGAGAGGTTGAGGCTGGCATCCCATGACCAGCCGTTGCGGTTCTCCAGGATGATGCCGTTCAATGTCAGTTCGACACCGCGGTTGCGGGTCTTGCCCACGTTTGCCATGTAGCGTTCCACGCCGGAGGTGGAAGGCAGGCTGACGCTCTGCAGCAGGTCGGTGGTGTTCTGGATATAGTATTCCAATGTTCCCGACAGTCTGCCGCCCAACAGGGTGAAGTCCAGACCGAAGTTCCAGGTCGAGGAGTACTCCCAACCCAGCTCGGCGTTCGGCAGTTCCGACACGAACTTGCCGGTGGCATAGCCCGTAGGACCGAAGTTGTACGGACGGGTGGCAAGCCGTCCCCAGGTCTTGTAGGGGTCGACTGCCTGGTTGGAGGTCTGTCCGTAGCCGACGCGGAGTTTCAGGGCATCGAGCCACTTCACGTTGTCCATGAATTCCTCCTGACGGATGTTCCATCCTGCGGAGACTGCCGGATAGGTGTGCCATTGGTGACCTTTTGCCAGGCGGGAGGATGCGTCGGCACGTACGGTCGCCATCAGCATGTAACGGTTGTCGTAGGTGTACATCACACGTCCCATCCACGACATCAGTCCGCTCTTCTGGTAGTCCCACTTGGAAGGGTCAACGGTGATGGTGCTCTCGGCACGTCCGATGTTGTAGAACTGGAAATACTCGGCAGGAATGTCACGTCCGGCAATGTGCGAAACGGTGTAGACGGTCTGTTCCGCTGAATACATGCCCACCACGTTCAGCTGATGTTTGCCGAAGGTGTGGTCGTAGGTCAGAAGGTTCTCCACGGTCCAGTTGGTAGTCTCCTTATGTTCGAGTGAAGCCGTCGACGGGGTGTCTGCCGTGGTGCTGTTGACCCCTTCTCCGGTGAAGGTTCCGTTCTTGCTCGAACGGTAGTTCAGTCCAATGTTGATGCGATACTTGAGGCCTTCCCATGCGCCCTTTCCCGGGAACTTGACCTCTCCGAAGAGGTTGTTGTAGGTACCGAACCCTTCCGTCCGGTTAATCCAACTGTCAGACAGACCCTCCACGACGCTCCGTGTCAGGACGAATGCCTCGTCCTGGCTGTTGTATTTCACCGTCCGCTTCAAGCTTCCGTCTTCGTTGTACGGATTGGTGAGCGGCGTGGCAGCCAGCACCCCGTAGAGTCCGATGTTCTGTCCCTTCGTCACGTTGTAGTTGGTATTGCTGACGAGTCCGAAACGGAAATACTCGCCCACACCCTGGTCAAACGAGCCCCGGACGGAGTAACGCGTATAGTTCTGTGTCGGGATTACGCCCTGGTCCTTGTAGTAGGCAGCACCGAAGCTGTATCCTCCACGTTGGGTACCACCGGCAACACTGATGTCGTGGCTGTTGACATAACCGTTGCGGAACATCAGGTCCTGCCAGTCCGTGTCCGTGTCATCCGACTCGTCGACGGAATTCTCGAACTTGCCCGCCATCTTGCGCATCTCGGCAAACTTCTGTCCGTGCATCATCGGGTACTTGGAGAACACCTTCTTCATGCCCACATAGCCGTTGTACGTGAACTTGGCAGGCGTTCCCTGCGTGCCCTTGTGGGTCGTGATGATGATGACACCGTTCGCACCGCGTGAACCGTAAATAGCTGTCGACGAAGCATCCTTCAGGATGTCCAGGCTCTTGATGTCGCTCGGGTTGATGTCCGACAGGTTGCCCATGAACGGGATTCCGTCCAGCACGATCAGCGGGTCGTTGCTCGCATTCAGCGAACGCGTACCACGGATACGTATCTGCATCGAAGCTCCCGGAGCCGAGGACGTCTGTGCCATGTCGACACCCGCTACCCGGTTCTGCAAGGCGTACGTCACGTTGGTTGCCAGCATCTCGCGCAGCTTGTCACCGTCCACCGAGGCGATGGAGCCGGTCACGTCGCTGCGGCGTGCGCTACCATAACCGATGACGACGACCTCTTCCAGCGCTTTGGAATCTTCCTGCAAGGTGATGTTGAAGGTTGTTTTTCCACCGACGGGCATTTCCTCTGAGCGGAACCCGACGAAAGACACCTGCAGGATGGCGTCTTTCCCGGACACTTTCAGTGTAAAGTTGCCGTCCAGATCCGTGATTGTCCCGTTTGTCGTACCTTTTTCGAGGACGTTGGCACCAATGATGCTTTCACCATTGGAATCTTTGACAACGCCCTTCACGGTCAGACTCTGTGCATAGGTCCACAGAGAAATGAGGCTGAACAGTACCAGCAGACCCACTGCCTTTAAATTCATGGCATTTTTCATTGAAATGGTTGTTTAGGTTGTTAAATAATTAGTTACTTGTCGAGGATGGAAAAGAAGACTGGTTGCTTTCGTATGTGTAGGGATTTTTTCTTTTAATTCTGGGCTCAATAGGTTTGAAAGCTCTTGTCTCTTTTCTATCCTGGTTGCAATATTGGCAAGTTTCCCCGATGTATCCAAACATTTTTGTTTACTTTTTGCAGCCTTTTTTCACGTTGGAATTTGCAACATTACTCAGCAGCTACCCCTTCTTGTCGAAATGATACACACGATTTTAGCGTTTTTATTATCGGTTTATCCGACGCATCCTTCCTCCTTGTCTCATAATATGTAGGACCCGAATCGTGCATCTGTGGAATGCCGCTTCGCTTTCTTTGGACTTATTGTATATTCATACGAAAAGCATCCTGTGAGGTCTTCCGAGCTCCTTTTCTGTTTTCAGGCAGCAGCTGTCTCCTTCCTTTCCTCTGCTGTGTTTTTTATCGGACGGAAGTCTTGTCTTCTGCTGACGGTAGTGCATTGTATATATTTTTGTGCCCATCTTAGTTCGTTTTCTGAAGGTTCCTTTTAGCGGATGAAAGTTGAAAAATCCTGAATGATCCTTCGCGAGATTCGTTTCTCGTCATCCCTTTTCTCCTCTTTCCCTGTTTTTAGCGGACGCCCGTCCTATCATCTGTCGTTTTGCCATGCTTTTAGCCTCTTCACCATACAGAAACATCAAAATCCTCCTTTCTCGCTAACTCGTCCTTTTCGAAAATCCGGTAATCTGGAGACGAAAGGTGAATGATTGCAAACGGAATGCCCGAAAAAAGCCCTTCATTTTAGAAAACTATACATTTCGTTTTCGAAAAACAGACAAAACGTGCCCGGAACAATATTGTTTCGCGAGCCAAACAATATAGTTTGCCGCGTCAAACAATATAGTTTCACCTGCCAAACACAATTGTTTCGCGCCCGGAAGTCAAATCTTTGGAGAATGGAAGTAAAAAGAAGTGAGTTTCATTCTCTAGAAGAAGGGTGCTGTCAACAAATCGGAAGGTAATAAAAAGGGAACCATTAGGAACCGAAAACAGAAAAAGGACACCCATCCGTTCCCAACACCCTCCGGAATGTTGTTCCAATACCCCTGTCTGCATCAATCTGTATTTTGCGAATCGCCCGAGAAGGCCCTCCGAATCCACCAAATCGTATTTTGGTGCGAGGAAGAGCATTGTAGACCCCTTCGTTTGACATTTTGTCAAAACGCAATTCAATAACGTCCACCACACGAATGTAGGGGCGACCGGTCTGGTCGCCCGGTCCAATAACGGTTGGTCCAATAATGGATGATTCATCCCATCATATAATAGATGTCGGCATCGGTCGCCCCTACATTATTATATGTATCTCCCATATCCGTCAATTCTGTAATTCCCTTTTAAAATGTAAACAAACGCAAACAAACACCCTGTTCTCTCCATCCCAATCCACCATTCTCCGCCCGTTTTCCCGTCACATCCCCGTAACAATCCCCGAAAAACATGTTGTAAAACATATCTGTGAATGAAACCTTTAGAATAATACCTCAAAAAATATTCAAAAAAAGTGCGTAGAATGTTTGGAGCGTATATGCAAAAGCTCTACCTTTGCATCCGCTTTCGATAAGGAAAGCCGCTGCAAAGCGTTAGATACTTGAAAAGAATGCAACAAACAGACAAGTAGTACAAGAGCTCTGCTGATGGTTTAAGG
>NZ_JAMBLN010000023.1:0-48881 GCF_023337025.1 Mediterranea sp. ET5
TGTTATGTCGCCCCTACATTCGCCGCCTCGTGGATTCATGCCCACGCCGAAGGGCAATTGTCCATTGTCAATTGTCCATTGTCAATTGAGGCATGGTTGGACCGTTTCCTGCATCTTTTCGAAGAAAATGTGCAGTATTCCTTTTGTTTCCCAAAAACAATACCTATCTTTGGACATCCAACAGTAATCTAAGGAGAGTTGAACCATGGAATTCATCCAAATTATCGTCATCTTCGCCATCATAGGCTTTGCGGTCGTACGTAACGTCCGCAAGGAGCTTGCCAAGGAACGGCGGCGCAATCCTGCCAAGCCGGTGGCGCAACCGGAGGTCTCTGTCCCCCGGCATGAAGAGGAGCGATGGGAGGCGGACGAGGCACCACCCGTCAGCCGTCCGCGGGTGAAGACCGGGAAGAAAAGCCCGCCGCCACCCCTGATACAACCTGCCGAAGCGGAAGCCGCGGCATCAGGTCCGCCACACGGACGCAGGCAGGTCCCACACCCGCAGAAGCGGACGCCGGGCAACGACATACGGCTCGGCTCACCCGAAGAAGCCAGGCGGGCGTTCATCTACTCGGAGATTTTTAATCGGAAATATTAATCTTATATATAAAGGTATAAGAGGGGACTAAGGGGATGAATCGACAAGCAGACTGTGAAACCAAAGCAAGCATCTATCATCAACCCTGTTTTCTTGCCGGCTCGTCCCCCACGCCTTTCCACCCGCCCCGGACGACGGACATGCTTCCCCGCCACTTTCCCCGCGGTATGCTCCACACGGAGCACCGACCCCTTCCCGAGAGAGAGACTTCCCCAGACATTTCGACTGATAAACTGTAAATCATAACCAACCAAAAAACACCTTTGACGCGTATGGGATACCACATCATCTCGGCAGCTGAGGCTGCCGCCCTTGTCAAAGACGGCGACACCATCGGACTGAGCGGGTTCACACCTGCCGGTACGCCGAAAGCCGTCACCCCCGAGATTGCAAAAATCGCCGAAGCGGAACACGCTGCCGGACGTCCGTTTAAAATCAATATCCTCACCGGCGCCTCCACGGGCGACTCGTGCGACGGAGTGCTCTCGCGTGCCAAGGCGATACGCTTCCGCGCCCCCTACACGACGAACCCCGACTTCCGCAAGGCGGTGAACAACGGCGAAATAGCCTACAACGACCTCCATCTCTCGCAGATGGCGCAACGCGTACGCTACAACTTCCTGGGACATGTCGACACTGCCATCATCGAGGCGTGCGACGTGACACCTGACGGGAAAATCTACCTCACCGCAGCCGTCGGCATCGCACCCACCGTGGCCCGCCTCGCCGACCGCATCATCGTCGAACTGAATGCCGCACACAGCAAGAACATGATCGGCATGCACGACGTCTATGAGCCGCAAGACCCGCCCTGCCGCCGCGCCATCGAGATTTACAAGCCGAGCGACCGCATCGGTGTGCCCTACGTGCAGGTGGACCCGGCGAAAATCGTGGGCATCGTCGAGGTGAACAAGCCGGACGAGGCACGTGCCTTCACCGCCCCCGACCCGGTGACCGACCGCATCGGGCAGAACGTAGCCGACTTCCTGGCTGCCGACATGCGTGCCGGACGCATCCCCGACACCTTCCTGCCGTTGCAGAGCGGTGTGGGCAACATCGCCAACGCCGTCCTCGGCGCGCTGGGACGCAACCCCGACATCCCCGCTTTCCAAATGTACACCGAGGTGTTGCAGGACTCCGTCGTCGGGCTCATCAAGCAGGGACGCGTGAAGTTCGGCAGTACGTGCTCGCTCAGTGTCACCAACGAGTGCCTGAACGACATCTACGGGAACATCGACTTCTTCCGTGACAAGCTGGTGCTCCGCCCCTCGGAAATCTCCAACAACCCGGAGGTCGTGCGCCGTCTGGGTCTGATCACCATCAACACCGCGCTGGAAGTGGACCTCTACGGCAACGTCAACTCGACGCATGTCTGCGGAACGAAGATGATGAACGGCATCGGCGGTTCGGGCGACTTCACCCGCAGCGCCTACCTGAGCATCTTTACCTGCCCGTCGGTGGCGAAGGAAGGCAAAATCAGCGCCATCGTCCCGATGGTTTCTCACCACGACCACAGCGAGCACTCCGTGAGCATCATCGTGACGGAGCAGGGTGTGGCGGACCTGCGTGGCAAGAGCCCGATGGAGCGTGCAGAGCTCATCATCGAGCACTGTGCCCACCCGTCGTACCGCGAGATGCTGTGGGACTATGTGAAGGGCAGTGCGAAGGGCCACACGAGCCACAGCCTGAGCGCAGCCTTCGCCATGCACGACACCTTCCTCCGCACGGGAGACATGCGCCTGACGAAGTGGGAAGAGTACATCAAGTAAGGACCTAAACCTTCCAGCTCCCGCACGCATCCCCCGGCGGACTTTCCTCCGGACGGACGGCGGAAGGGACTGATATATCATACACAAAAACATTTTAATGAAGAGGAGACAGCTTCATGGTTCGTCCATGCTGTCTCCTCTGTTTGTATATACCCCCTTCGTCCGGTTGTACGGACGGAACCGTCTCCGTCCGGCGTGTGTATGCACCCATCAGGCGACAATTGATAATTGCCTTTCGGCGTGTGTATGCACCCATCAGGCGATAATTGTCAATTTTCAATTGTCAATTGTCAATTGCCCAACAGGCCTTGCAGAGCCTCTTCCGCTTCAGGTTGCGAAGGACGCGGGGCGTAGGCGTCGGCGATGTTGAAGTCGCGGTCGATGAGCACGAAGCGCGGGATGTAGTGGATGCTCCAGCCCGTGCGGAGCGCCTCGTCGGTGCTGTTGTACTGCGGCAGCTGTTTGTCATGCGCCTTCAGGTAGGACAGCCACACCTCCCTTCCGGTGTCGGTCGAGATGGGGATGAACACCACGTCGGCATCCTTGAACCGGGTGGCGAGCTTCTCGAAGTGGGGCGACTCCTGGATGCACGGTCCGCACCACGTCGCCCAGAAGTCCAGGTAGAGCACCTTCCCGCGAAAGTCGGACAGGCGGTGTGCCTTGCCCTCGGTGTCGGTGAAGGAGAAGTCGATGGCGGGCTGCCCCTTCAGCAGGCGCGCTGCCTGGTCGAGCTTGGCGCGCAGCTCGTCGGCGAAGTCCGTGTGGGTGAGGCTGTCGGCAAAGGCTCGTGCAGCCTGCAACTGCGCTTCGTCGACCCGGTGCCGCAGCCGGTTCACCTGTCCGGCGGCGGCATAGAGCTCCCGGGCACGGGGGCTGAGCGTCACCTCGCCGGCGATGGCTTCAAGGGCGGGAGTGTAGGGCGTAGCGAGGCTGCCGAGGACATCGCGGACGACTGCCACGTCGAGCAGTTCGTCGTCAGTCAGTGTGCGGAGCAGCGGGACGAGGTCGGGCTTGAGCGTGGCATAGACGGAGTCCAGGCTCTCCGGCGTCATCTGCAGGTAGCCGCGCATGGCGGCATAGGAAGGATAGGACAGGAAGCTGTTGGCGACATCGGCTGTGATGCGTGCCCCTTCGAGCCGCTTGAAGGCGTCGGTGGCTCCCGTCAGTGTGTCGAGCTGGGTACGGCGGACGGCAGCCAGGCTGTCGACGAGGGCTTTCGTCCGGGCGAAGTCGGGGCGCAGGTTCGAGCCTCCCTCCAGGAAGGAGCCGCCCTTGGGGAAGAGCCGTCCCTTCATGTACGTGTTCACGGACGCTCCCTGCCCCGTGAACTCCGCCTGCCGGTTGTCCTGCGTGATGCGTAGGGTCAGGTCGTCGCCGGGTGTGAGGTAGAGCGTGTTGCGGCTGATGCTGTAGTACGTCGGCGCAGTCAGGGTAAGGACCGTGTCGAACCGTCCTTCCGCGTCGGTGTGCAGGATGATGTCCCGGCTGTCACCGACGAGGGATGCCGCCCCGTCATAGCGCATCGGCACGTCGGTCGTGCCCATGTCGACGAGTTGTCCCTGCAGGTGTACGGTGGTCGGTGCAGGTGCCGGCTGGCAGGCGGACGCCAGGAGGGCGGCTGCCGCGAGTGTGTGGATGAGGTGTTTCATACGTATGTCTTTGGGTGGTTGAGTCTTGTGATGGATGCGTCCGGAGGGCATGCGGGACAGGCGTGTCGCGTGTGCCCCGGCATGTCCCCGCGGACAGTGGTCAGATGAACGCGATGTCGGTGATGGGACCGAAGCCCGTGTGTACCTGCGTCGAGGGGTAGGTGTGGTCGCTGTCCACATTGCCCGCCGTGTTGAGCTGCAGGACGATGAGCTGGCCCTGTCCGTCGCCGGTGTTGACAGCCACGCCGAGGGTACGGCTGAAGGGGTGTCCGTAGGTGTCCGCTCCGTTGGTGTCGGCGTCGTTCTGGAACACGGAGTTGTGTGCCATCAGCAGGGCGGATATTTCAGCCGACGCGTCCTCGTGCTGGTAGATGACCGTGCTGTTGCCCGAGGTGAAGTCGAGCCGGTAGACCTTGTTGCCCACGGCGTAGAAGAGCAGGTTGCTGTACGTCGGTCCCGATGCCATGGGTGTCTGGTGGTCCACGCCTTCGGGGGTGGGGAAGTCATAGCGTCCGGAGACGGTCGCCACGTCAGAGTGCGTCAGCGAGTAGTAGCGCATGACGTAGATGTGCGACTGCCCGTCGGGCGACACGGTCCATGCGTAGGTGGAGTACTTCTGCCAGGGGGCGATGCCGCTGACCTCGTAGTGGTACCCGCCGACGAACTTGAGAATCTCCTCCTGCGGGTCGATGGCGTTCGGGTCTGCCACGTCCAGTCCGCTGCGGTAGGTTATGGGCACGATTTCCCCGCCATACATGTCCGCGCTGGGCGCATAGCCCGACCACGAGTCTCCCGTCTGGAGGTTGCAGTGGACGAAGCGGTGCCCGAGCTTGTCGAAGGCGATGGCGGTGTGCGGTCCGCCTGCCACCTGCTCGATGTAGTAGTCCCCCGAGAGGCTGACGGAGGGCAGCATCTCGAACATGACGGGCGAGTTGTTGTTGGCACGGAACACGTGTCCGTTGCTGCACATGGTCATGCCGTTCTGCGAGGCGGAGCACTGCATGTGGTCGAAGTCGACCAGTCCCAGCAGGTGTTCAGGCAGGAGGCTGCTCCAGTCCGCCATGAGGCTGAGCCCGTCGACCTGGTTGAGCAGCCCCGACTCCGACAGGTCGGTCGTCTGGACGTAGAGCTGCGAGGGCGCTTCATAGAGCCAGGTGTACTTCTGTGTGTTGTACTGGCGCGAGTAGAGGCGGACGGGCCGTCCGGTGAAGGAGGCTCCGCTCTCCTGGGTGTAGGCGTCCGGGGTGATGAAGATTTCCCCGTTGGCATACTCGACCGAGCCCAGTTCGGCGTGTCCGTCGGTCTCGTGGAGCACGATCCAGGAGTCGGTGAAGGGCTTGAAGATGACCAGTTCCGTCGGTCGCATGACGGTGATGCCCCGTCGGTTGTCCTTCACGTAGAGGCGGAAGTAGTAGTTGTAGCTGAAGTCCTCCGACTCGGGGTCGATGGTCACGGTGAGCGCCTCCTCGCGGGAGATGGTGTCCTGCGGGAGCGACATGGGTGCGGAGCCTTGCGTCCAGGCGTATTCGAGGTACGACTTGTCGCCGTCGGGCGTGGTGATGTCGGGCGTGATGGTGTAGGTGAACGCCTCCTTGTCCATGCGGACGTTGAAAGCCTCGTCGAGGCTGACGCTGATGTCTTCGAGCGTGTCGTCGTAGGTGTAGTTGCCTTCGTCTTCATAGCATCCCGCGCAGAGGGTCGCGGCGGCGATGCAGAGTGCATATCTGATGGTCTTCATAGGCGTTAGTTGTTAGGGAATGATACCGGTGTGCCGTCGGCTTCGGCGAGGGGTGTGTCGTGTGTGCTGTTCCACTCGTCGAGGGCGGAGGTGAGGATGCTCATGTAACGTCCGAAGCCGTAGGACGGCATCATCTGTGTGAGGTTGTAGATGGTCTTGACGTTGTCGGCGCTGTAGCCTGCCTCGCCCATGGCGACGAGGATGAAGCGCGCCTTGACGGGTCCGAACGTGCCCAGTGTGGCGGCGTAGTAGCTGTTCCACTCGTCTGCGTTATCGACGTACATGGACTCCCAGTCCGTCTCGTCGGTGAGGATGAGGGTGTACTGCTGACGTTCCTTCGTGCCGGGCACGACGTCGGAGTTCTCATAGTCGAAGGTGAGGATGGCGCGGTACTCGGTGTCCGCCACTTCGGGCTTGCGGATACCCAAGGTGATGGTGCGCCGGTATTCGCCCGCGGCGATGGCGGAGTCTCCGGGCAGGACGACATCGGCGAGGGGGTATCCCTCAGCCTCGACGACCCGCAGGCGTACGTTGACCGGGTGGTCGGGGATGATGCCTTCGAGCTGCACGCAGACCTTCGTCGTGGTGTCGGTGAATGCCATCCCCTTGGCAGCATAGTAGTTGTAGAAGTTGACCTTCGTGGTCAGGTTCTGGTAGTTGTCTACCGGTTGTCCGTAGCTGTCCCAGGCGAGGAAGTTGATGCCCAGGGCGTCGCTGTAGGGCGCGATTTCCTCCTCGTTGCAGGCGGGCAGGAGCGCCGTCAGGCAGAGGAGCAGGATGTATGTGAGCTTCTTCATAATCGTTAGCGTATGGTGGTTAGTAGATGTTGCCCAGGGCTATCTCGTCGTCGGGCAGCGGGAAACGGTAGTGCCCCTCGGTCATGTTGGCAATGGGGCAGCCGAGGAAGGTGTTGTAGCCCAGCCGCTTGTAGAAGAACCAGAGCTGTCCCTCGGCATAGAACTCCTTGCGGTACTCCTTCTCGATGGCCTGCATGCGCTCGGTGTCGTTGCGGAAGGTCTCCAGGGCGTCGACGCCGCGCATGGTGCGCACGGTGGAGATGAGGCTGGTCGCCTCGCCGAGGTCGTCCGTGCACTCGGCAAGGATGTAGTACATCTCCGGCAGGCGGATGAGGGGGATGTTGTTCTCCAGGGCAAAGGAGAAGAGCTGGTTCTGATTGTACTTCAGCGTGTAGGCGCCGTTGGCGTTGATGCTGAAGCCCATGCCCTCCTTCATGCGCATGTCGTTCTGTCCGTCGGTCTCGACGTCGAAGATGTCGTACAGGAAATTGACGTCAGTGATGATGTAGTAGTTCCACATGGTGATGGCGAACTCGCTCTCGATGCGGTCGGCAAAGGTGTTGGAGTCCATGTTGATGGCGAACATCAGCTCGGTGGAGCATATCTTGTCCTGTGTGTTATCGGATATCAGGGTGAACATGTCCCCTCCCTCGGGCTTCTGCGCGTCGATGACCTCCCGTGCGTAGCGGGCGGCATTGGTCTTGTCGCCTTTCCACAGGTAGGCGCGGGCGAGCTCTCCCTTGACGGCATACTTGTTCATGCGGTTGAAGCGGTAGTTGAGGAAGGGGTCGATGCTGGTGTCCTCGCCGTGTGTGGGGAAGGAGATGTTCATCGGGTCGTTCTCCAGCAGGGCCTCCGCCTCATGCAGGCAGTCGATGATGCTGTCGATGACCTCCGTTGCCGGCAACAGCTTGGCGACGTTGCGGTCGAACTGCGTGCGGTAGGGGAGCGAGGGCGACGAGGCGTTGTCGCGGTAGATGGGCCCGTACATGCGCAGCAGGTCGAAGTAGATGAATGAGCGCAGTCCGAGCGCTTCGCCCTTGATGAGGTCGTGATAGCCGTCGGTGACGATGACGTCGCCCCTGCTCTCAATGTTCGCCAGCAGGTTGTTGATGTTGGCGATGGTGTTGTAGCCCTCCGTCCAGAAGTCGTTGATGTAGGTCTCCGTACGCGTCGACGGGTAGGTGTACCACGTGTCCTCGTAGTAGTCCGCCAGTTCGTTACCGTCCGAGAGATAGTTCTGTGCGAGTTGCGAGAGGAAGCCGTAGGTCAGTTCCCGTCCGTAGAGTTGTGTCTCGCTCATCTTGATGTAGATTCCCGTGAGGGCTTCCTTGAAACCCTGTTCGTTCTTGAAGAGGTCCTCTTCCTCCACGTTCGTCTTAGGCTTGACGTCCAGCCAGTCGCTGCATGAGGTGCAGAGCGCCAGCAGGCAGGCTGCGAGGTAGTATAGTTTTCTCATTGTTTGCACGTTGTGTTAGAAGGTTAAGTTGAGTGACATGGATATTTGGCGCGACATCGGGTACTCGATGCCCCGCTCCTGCCGGATGGTCGACCAGTGGAAGAGGTCCTCCATGTAGAGTCCCACGCTGGCACTGCTCAAGCCGAGTCGCTTAATCCACGGAGTGTAGCGCTGCTCGAAGCGGTACTGTATGTTGATGGTGTTGAGCACCAGCTCGTTCTGGTCCATGAGGAAGCGGGTGCTTGCCTTCGTCTGCGAGCCGTTGACGTCCTGCGTCACTGCCTTGAAGACGGCAAGGTCGCCCACGTTCTGCCAGCGGTCGGTGTAGGCGCGGCGGTCGACATTGTAGCGCAGGTCGGCGTTCTCCACCTTGTCCACGAGGGTCTTGTTGTAGTACTGTCCGCCGTAGCGGTACTGTGCGGCGACGTTCACGCTGAGCCCCTTCCAGTTGAAGTTGAGGCTCATGGTGCCCTGCAGGTCCGGTTCGGTGTCACCCACGGGGACCTGGTCGGCGGCGTTCCACTCGCTGGTGCGCTCGCCATCGCGTGTCAGGAAGATTTCGCGTCCGGTAATCGGGTCTATGCCCAGAGAGCGGACCGCCCATATCATGGACTGCGAGTAGCCCTCCTCGTAGCGCGGCAGGGGGCGCGACAGCTTGTTGGGGTTGTCGGGGTCCTCCTGCATCTGCTCCTCGTTGCGGGCACGAAGGGCGTTGGAAATCTTCTTGATGGTGTTCTTGTTGTGGCTTCCGTTGACCACGAAGCTCAGGTTCATCTGCTGTGCCACGTTGTAGTAGGGCATCCAGCGCAGGGTAAACTCGTAACCTTCGTTCGAGATGTTGCCCACGTTGTCCTTGATGGTGTTGAAGCCGATGGAGGGTGCGAGCGAATAGTCGAGCACGGTGTTCTCCGTCAGCTTGTAGTAGTACTCGAAGCGTCCGCTCAGCCGGTTGTTGAAGAGGGTGAAGTCCAGACCCACGTTCCACGAATCGGTCGTCTGCCACTTCAGGTCCGGGTTGCCCATGCCGTAGAGCAGCGTACCCACCACGTCGGAGCTCTGGTAGATGCGCATGGAGTTGGAGTAGTTGTACATCTGCAGTGCCTGGTAAGCCTGGAAGCCCTGTTCGCCCGTCACACCGTAGGTGGCGCGCAGCACCAGTTCGTCGACGAAGCCCAGGCGGTGTATCCAGCTCTCCTTGTCGGCGTTCCAGCGGAGACCTGCCGACCAGAACGGGGCGTAGCGGTTGTTCCGTCCAAACTCCGAAGAGGCGTCCATACGCCCGTTCACGTCGACGGCGTACTTCTGGTCATAGGTGTAGCTCAGCGTCGCCACGCCGCCGAAGGAGCGGGTGGTGTTCTCACTGCCTTCGTTCTGCTGCACCTTCGCACCGAGGAACACCTCGTCCATGTTGTCGTTGGGGAAGCCGGTGGCATAGGCGCCGGCGCTGTGGTCCTTGGTCTCCTTGATGTTGTAGCGGAAGAAGGTGGCGAGTACGTGCCTGTTCTGCCATACCTTGTTATAGCTGGCTGTGAAGGCGAGGTCCCAGTCGAGCGACGTGGCGTTCGTCCAGCGATAGGAGCCGCGCTCCTCCAGGTCGGTCACCTCGATGAAGTCGGTGTGGTTGGCGGACTTGAAGATGTCGGTGTCCGACGTGGTCTTCGTCACCGTGAGGTCCATGGCGAGGCGCAGGTTCTGCAGGGGCGAGTACTCGGCACGGAAGGCGTCGCGCACCTCGAATGCCACGTTGCGGTCGATGGAGTTGTAGAGCGTGTTGTACATGGGGTTCCCCACGGTCATGCCGGCGGAGTTGATGCCACTCTCGTCATAGACTGCCTGTTCCAGGTATTGCTGGATTTGCCCGTGCTCGTCGCGAATGCGGTAGTAGGGGTTCAGGCGCGCGTACTGGTCGAAGGTGCCGTAGGGCGACGTCCGGTCCGAGGTGGTATAGTCCACGTAGGCGATGTTGCTGATGAGCAGCCCCTTGTAGCGGTAGCGGATGTCGACACTGACGCTCTTGCCGTTCACGCCCGTGCCGCGCATGATGCCCGGGGCGTCGTTCAGTCCGGCGTATATCTTGTAGCGCAGCTCCTGCGTTCCGCCTTCCAGGTTGATGCCGTGGCGGTGTGCGAAGACGGTCTCCAGCGGCTGGGAGAGCCAGTAGGTGTCCACGCCACGCTGCACCTCCAGGTACTTGCGCCGGTACACGTCGTAGCGGTTCTCCACGTTGGTGATGGTCCCGCTCTCGTCATAGTAGCCCGCGCGCCGTTCCAGCTCCAGCTTCTCGGCGGCATTGAGCAGGTGGTAGTCTGTCAGGTCGGGATACTCCACCTTGTAGTTGCCGTTGTAGGTCACGCGCAAGCGTCCCGCCTCGGGTGCCTTCGTCTCGACAACCACGACACCGTTGGACGCCTGTGAACCGTAGATGGCCATGGCGGCGGCGTCCTTCAGGAGCGTCACGCTCTCAATCTGTGCCGGGTCGAGGTCCATGATTTTCGTCACACCGACGTCGATAATGCCGTCGAGCACGAACAGCGGCTGGTTCGGGCGCGTGTCGATGTCGCCACGCATGATGACCGTCTCGTCGGTCGAATAGTCGCCCATGCTCGACTGTCCGCGCATGGTGAAGTCGGGCACGGAGCTAGGATTGGAGCCCGAGAGCATGTTGTCCCCCATGCGGAAGCCCGGGTCAAGCATCGTGATGGCGTTGAGTATGTTGCCCGACGAGAGGTTGCGTATCTCGTCGCCCGTCATGCGGTTGGCAGAGCCGGTGAAGCCCTCCTTCTTACGTTCGAAGATACCCGTGACGACCACCTCGTCCACCGTCTGCGCATCCTCCTCCAGGGTGACGCTCAGCGGACGTCCCTTGAAGGCGACCGTCTTGCTCTTCATACCGATGAACGAGAAGGCGAACGACCGCACGTCCTTCCCCGCGGGGAGGTTGATGGCGAACGTTCCGTCGGCGCTGGTGATGCCCTTCAGGCTTCCGTCGTCCGAGACCACCGACACACCCGGGATGGGGTTCCCCCCGACGTCGCTCACCTTTCCCGTGGCAGACCGTGCGGCGCCGGTGCTCCCCGTCTGTCGGGCAGGCACCACGGTGATGTAGCTCCCCTCCAGGCGGTAGGTCAGCGGATGCCCTGCGATGAGTGCGTCCATGATGTCGCTCACGGGACTGTCTTTCACCGACACCGTGGCACGGTAGGACTGCACGTCCTCATAGGTGAACAGGATTTTGTAGCCGGACGCCTGTTCCAGTTTCCGGAAAGCCGATGCCAGGCTTTCATTCGTACACTCGAAGGAGAGCCGCTCCTTCAAGGTGCCCTGTGCCGAGGTGGGAAGGCTGACGCAAAGCGCGAGCACCACCATCAGGCACCATTTTACTCTCTGATGCAGTTGTTGCTTAAGTAGCTGTTCCATGCATGATTCGTGTTAAGTTAATAAATATTCGCGCTGTTTAACCTCTATACGTACACACCTGGGAAATGGGTACTGCAAAAGTGAAGAAATTTGAAAGAAAATTGAAGTTTGTGCCCCGGCAGGCCCGAAAGAATGTCCGTCAGCCCTTCCGCTGAAACAAAAAAACACCTACATTTGCGCCGGAATGACAATCCGGAACCTGTACCGCCTCTCCGGCGTCAGACTATTAGAGAGATGAACCTGTATACGAATAAAAAGAAAGACACACTATGCTGAGCTTTACACTTTGCCTGCTGGCACTCATCGCCGGCTACTTCCTCTACGGCCGCCTCATGGAGCGCCTCTTCGGTCCCGACGACCGCCCGACACCCGCCCTGACCAAAGCCGACGGCGTGGACTTCATCGCGTTGCCGACGTGGAAGATTTTCATGATTCAGTTCTTGAACATTGCGGGCCTCGGACCCATCTTCGGCGCCATCATGGGCGCCAAGTTCGGCACCGCATCCTTCCTCTGGATTGTCCTCGGAAGCATCTTCGCCGGCGCCGTGCACGACTACCTCTCCGGCATGCTCTCGCTCCGTCACGGCGGGGAAAGCCTGCCCGACATCATCGGGCGCTACCTGGGTCGGACGACCGAACAGGTCATGCGCGTCTTCTCCATCATCCTGATGATTCTCGTGGGAGCCGTCTTCGTCGCCGGTCCCGCGGGCCTGCTCGCCAAGCTGACGCCCGACGCGCTCGACACGACCTTCTGGATTGTCGTTGTCTTCCTGTACTATATCCTCGCCACGATGCTCCCCATCGACAAGATTATCGGCAAGATTTATCCGCTCTTTGCCGTCGCACTGCTCTTCATGGCTGTCAGCATCCTCGTGATGCTCTACGTCCATCACCCTGCGTTGCCCGAGCTCTGGCACGGGCTGGAGAACACCCACCCCGACGCCGACACGCTGCCCATCTTCCCCATCATGTTCGTCAGCATCGCCTGCGGAGCCATCAGCGGGTTCCACGCCACGCAGAGTCCCCTCATGGCACGCTGCATGACCAGCGAACGCCACGGGCGCCCCGTCTTCTACGGTGCGATGATAGCCGAGGGCATCGTCGCCCTCATCTGGGCGGCGGCAGCCACCTGCTTCTTCCAGGACCATGGGATGGGAGAGACCAACGCCGCCGTCATCGTCGATGCCCTGACGAAGGACTGGCTTGGCACCGTGGGCGCCGTGCTGGCGGTCATCGGCGTCATTGCCGCCCCCATCACCAGCGGCGACACTGCCTTCCGCTCGGCGCGGCTCATCGTGGCGGACTTCCTCGGCATAGAGCAACGCACCATCCGACGCCGCCTCTACATCTGCATCCCCATGTTCACCCTGGCGGTGGGGCTGCTCATCTACAGCCTGCGCGACGCCGAGGGCTTCAACATCATCTGGCGCTACTTTGCCTGGGCGAACCAGACCCTGTCCATCTTCACGCTCTGGGCGGTGACCGTCTACCTGGTGCGCGAGCGGCGGAAGCCTGCCTTCCTTGTCACGTTCTTCCCCGCCCTCTTCATGACGGCGGTCTGCACGACCTACATCTGCATCGCGCCCGAGGGCTTCGGCATCCCCGTCAGTGCCACGGGCGTCGTCGCCATCCTCTCCGTCATCGGCGCCACCCTGTGGTTCTGCCTCTGGTACCGGAAGGCAGGGCGCCGTCCGCTGCAGCCCTGAGTCGTCAGCGGAGCACGATGCGGTTCCCCTCCAGGACCGCTGTCAGGCGTTGCAGTCCGTTGAGGCGCTTCAACGCCTCCTCCAGCGTGCCCCTGCGGTCGGCGACGTAGTGCAGGTGGAAGTCGAGCAGCTCCGGGTCGGCATTCACCTCGATGTCCACGTTGTACCACCGTCCCAGTCCGCGGAGTATCTCCTCCAGCGACGCGTGGTCGAAGTAGAAGTAGCCCTCCTTCCACTGCGTGCGTGCATAGGGGTCGACGTTATGCAGCTCCGACGAGCCGTCCGGCTTCAGCGTGAACTCCTGCCCCGGCTGCAGGTTCACTTCCTCCCGTCCGTCCGGGTCCTGCACCACCACGCTGCCCCGGACGAGGGTCACGTGTGAGGGCGCGTCGGTGTAAGCCTGGAGGTTGAACTCCGTGCCCAGCACGCGCGTGCTGAACTGCGTCGTTTCGACCACGAAGGGGTGACGTTCGTCGCGCGCCACGCGGAAGTAGGCTTCCCCCTCCACCCGGACGCGCCGTTCGCCGCCCGTGAACCGCGAGGGGTAGTGCAGGCAGCTCTCGGCGTTCACCCACACTTCCGTGCCGTCCGCCAGCACGAGGTGGAAGTCCTTGCCGCGGGGGACGGTCAGGGTCTGCATCTCCACACGTTCCACCTCCCGGTAGTCCGCCACGCGCCCGTCCGTCCGTATGCCCTGTTCCTCCAGCGCCTCAGCCGCCTGCGGCTTGTCCAGCTCCCAGACCGTCCCGTTGTCTGCCGACAGGGTCACGCCCCGCTCGTCGTGCACGGCAGTGAACATCAGCACCGCCTGCCCGTCGGTCTGCGGACGGGTGAAGAACACCCAGAGCAGCACGGCGAGGCATGCCGCCATGCCCGTCCATCCGCCCCACACGAGGAATCCGTTGCGCCGCCGCCGGTGCCGTCCATCCGTCCGTCGGCGGAAGTCCTCCCACGCGCGGTCAGTGTCGGGCGCCGCGTGCAGCCTCCGTGCGAAGACCCCGTTGCAGTCGTGCACCGCCTGGCGCAGGCGTTCCAGCTCCTTCTCGTCAGCAGGTCTGCCGACGTCGCCGGCTGTGTCCGCGTCCTCCAGCCAGTCGAGCCACTCGTCGCTATGTTTGTCGTTTGTTTCCATTGTCAGGTTCTTTACAATCCTATACGTGTGAGCCTCCGGTTCAGGTACTCACTTTAACATAAATTCGTCTCTCAGGTTTCTCAGCGCCGTGGTGATGTGCCGTTTGACGCCGTCCGTGGTGATGCCCAGGATGGCAGCCACCTCCCGGTAGGACTTCTTGTGGAAGAAGCACTGTTCCAGGACGAAGCGCCGTTGTGGCGGCATCTCGCTGATGACCCTGTCGACCCGTTGCAGCCGTTCCTCCAGCTCGCGGTCCGTCCCGAGCAGTCCCTCCCGGACGTCGGTGGCATAGAACAGGACGTAGCGTTGCTTCACCGACCTACGGCGCAGGTGGTCCACGCACCGGTTCTTGACGCAGGCATAGAGGTACGCCATCCGTCCGTCGGGGCGCACGGAGTCATAGTCGTGCCACAGCGTCTCGAACACGTCGCTCACGATGTCCTTACAGACCTCGGTGTCGTCGACAAACGTCAGTGCGTAGTAGTAGAGTCGGGTGTAGTTGCTCTTGAACAGGTATTCAAATTCTTTGTCATTCTTCGTCATCGTTCTACACGTCTAGAGTTTCATCGTTCAAAGGGTTTGAGTGTTTATGCGGCGGCAAATTTACATGATATTATTTTATAATTGACAACGATTTAATTGACAATTGATAATTGACAATTGACAATTGCCCTGCGATGTGGGAACGGTCCACCAACGGAATAATTGTCCATTGTCAATTGTCAATTGACAATTGGAAAGCGGTTGTATCAATTTGTCAAAATGTCAAATGAACCGCCTGAGAATGCCCGCGGTTGCACCAAAATACGGATTGGTGACCGGGAAGGCCTTTCTCGCGCGATTCGCGAAATACACATTGACGGGGTTTCCGTCGGTTCCCTTTCTTCCTGTTCCATTTTCCTGTCTGTCCGTTCCCTTCCGTCGGTCTTTTCACACGGAAGGATGCAAAATCACACATCGGGAATCGTGCCCCTTCGGGCTCTAAAAAATGGGGACAGGTGGGTGTTTTCGTACGGACGAACGACTACGACGGTGCGGACACGTCGGTACGACGGTAGTCGTTCGTCCGTACGAAGCCAGTCATAGGTGCTTTCGACCGTGAAAAGGAGGGCGAAGGATGCTTTTTCTACGTTAGAAACGGTGTAATTATGTGAATAATGGTTTATTTCAATGCGTTCTGAGGGATGTATCTTAAAATATTTAACGCGTGTTTTTCTAATTGGGACGATTTTGCGAAAATGTGCGTTACCTGAAAACGGCAAATCGGGAAAATGTGATGTTAAAACCGGACTTTCAATTGACAATTGACAATTGATAATTGACAGTGGACAATTATCGCCTTGTAGACACATCCCCCACGCCGCACGGCAATTGTCCATTGTCCATTGTCCATTGTCAATTGTGTTATGTCGCCCCTACATTCACCGCCTGATGGATTCAGGCATACGCCGAAGGGCAATTGTCAATTGTTCCTTGTCAATTGTCAATTGATAAAGGTCGCCCCTACATTCGCCGCCTTGTGGTATTGTTTTTTCTTCCTATCTTTGCCGCCGATAAGGAAGTAACTAAGCAACTAAGCATTCAATACGTTATGAAGATTGAAGACAAAATAGGGGCTTCGGTCATCGAGGCCATCCATGCACTCTACGGGCAGGAAGTGTCCCCTGCGCAGGTGCAGCTGCAGAAGACAAAGAAAGAGTTTGAGGGGCATCTCACCCTCGTAGTGTTCCCCTTCCTGAAGATTTCTCGCAAGGCGCCCGAAGCGACGGCACAGGAGATTGGCGCGTACCTGAAGGAGCACGAGCCTGCCGTGGCGGCATTCAACGTCATCAAGGGCTTCCTGAACCTGACCGTGGCGTCGGCATGCTGGGTCGAGCTGCTCGACGGCATCCACGCGGACGCCCGTTACGGACTGACGGACGCGACCGACCGCTCGCCGCTGGTCATGATCGAGTACTCGTCGCCGAACACCAACAAACCCCTTCACCTGGGGCACGTCCGCAACAACCTGCTGGGCAATGCGCTGGCGAACATCCTCGCCGCCAATGGCAACCGGGTGGTAAAGACCAACATCGTCAACGACCGCGGCATACACATCTGCAAGTCGATGCTTGCCTGGCTGAAGTACGGCAACGGCGAGACGCCCGAGTCGTCCGGTAAGAAAGGCGACCACCTCGTGGGCGACTACTACGTGGCGTTCGACAAGCACTACAAGGCGGAAGTGGCTGAGCTGATGGAGAAGGGCATGACCAAGGAGGAAGCCGAGGCGGCATCCCCTCTGATGAAGGAGGCACGCGAGATGCTCGTGAAGTGGGAGGCCGGAGACCCGGAGGTGCGCGCCCTGTGGAAGCGCATGAACAGCTGGGTGTACGCCGGCTTCGACGAGACGTACCGCATGATGGGCGTCGGCTTTGACAAGATATACTACGAGTCGGAGACCTACCTGGAGGGCAAGGAGAAGGTGCTCGAAGGGCTGGAGAAGGGGCTCTTCTACCGCAAGGAGGACGGCTCCGTGTGGGCGGACCTGACGCCCGAAGGGCTGGACCAGAAGCTGCTGCTGCGTGCCGACGGGACGTCGGTCTACATGACCCAGGACATCGGCACGGCGAAGCTGCGCTTCCGCGACTATCCCATCGACAAGATGATTTACGTCGTGGGCAACGAGCAGAACTACCACTTCCAGGTGCTGTCCATCCTGCTCGACAAGCTGGGCTTCGAGTGGGGCAAGGGCCTCGTGCACTTCTCCTACGGCATGGTCGAGCTGCCCGAGGGCAAGATGAAGAGCCGCGAGGGTACGGTGGTCGACGCCGACGACCTGATGGCAGAGATGATAGCCACCGCCCGCGAGACGTCCACCGAGCTGGGCAAGCTCGACGGGGTGTCGCGTGAAGAGGCCGACGACACCGCCCGCATCGTCGGGTTGGGTGCGCTGAAGTACTTCATCCTCAAGGTGGACGCACGAAAGAACATGACCTTCAACCCGAAGGAGTCCATCGACTTCAACGGCAACACGGGTCCCTTCATACAATATACGTACGCGCGCATCCGCTCCATCCTGCGCAAGGCCGCGGAGGCAGGACTGACCGTCCCCGCCCGTCTGCCGGAGAACGTGGAGCTGAGCGAGAAGGAGGAAGGGCTGATACAGCTCCTGGCGGACTTTGCCGGCGTGGTGCGCCAGGCAGGGACCGACTACAACCCCTCAATCATAGCCAACTACTGCTATGACCTGGTGAAGGAGTACAACCAGTTCTACCACGACTTCAGCATCCTGCGCGAGGAGAACGAGAACCTGAAGCTCTTCCGCCTCGCCCTGTCCGAGAACGTGGGCAAGATTGTCCGCCTGGGCATGGGACTGCTGGGCATCGAGGTCCCCGAACGGATGTAAGCAGGGGCGGACGTCCCAGACGGATACGAATGGACAACTGACAAGGCATTCTCACGCCGGCACGTCGTCGTGTGCCGGGGGTCGGCAGCAGCCGGTTTCCCCACACGGACGGTAGCCGGCAGGGGTGGCTTGCCGGTTGTCCATTTTTCATGGGCGGACGCCGCGTCCGTCCTCAGGAGTTCCGGTACGTCTGCGGCGTCATGCCGGTGTGTTCGCGGAAGAAGCGGTTGAAGTGGGAGGGGTTGACGAAGCCCAGCTCGAAGGCAATCTCCTTGACCGGCTTGCGGCTCGTGGAGAGCAGTTCCTTGGCGTTCATGATCAGGAAGTTGTTGATGAGCGAGAGGGCGGTGCGTCCCGAGGCACGCTTGATGGCGGAACAGAAGTGCGGGAGGGTCACTCCGCACGCCGAGGCGTAGAAGGCGACGGTGTGCTCCCGGGCGTAGTGGTGCAGCAGCAGGACGACGAACTCGCGACAAATCTCCTGGTCGCGCGTCAGCTCCCCGTCCCAGCGTGGCACATAGTGGTGGTACAGGCGCAGGCAGGTCTGCAGCGACAGCGAGAGCAGCGGGGTGAGCACCTCGCGGTCGTTCTCGATGCGGCCGATGGCGGCAGTGCGCATCAGCAGACGGTAGGCCTGCTCGTAGAGCCGTGTGATGCGCGGAGGCAAGCTGAGCGCGGGGTGCTGGAGGATGGAGTGGAAGTCGTCGACGACCAGCTTGAGGTAGTTCGACCGTGCCATGAACTCCGACGAGAAGCCGACCACGTAGAGATGGATGTCGCTGCTGATGGACTCGACCTGGATGAAGCTGCCCGGCAGCAGGGTGATAAAGGACCCCGTGCGGATGGTCAGGTGGGTCAGGTTCACGGTGGCGCGGACCTCGCCCCGGGTGCACAGGATGAAGAGGCACGCCTTTATCTTGCACGGGAAGCGGGCGTAGTTCTGGAGCAGTGCGACGGGTATTTCGTCGGTGACGATAAAGTCGATGGGGAGGTCGAATTTGGGGAGTTCGTGGTTGGTCATGGGTCGTAATCTTAAGAATGGGACACAGAATCGGAATAATGTGGCTTTGCGTACGTGCAAAATTATAAGAACTTTGCAGCGATTTTCCGGACTGTGCGAAACGGTCTGCAAGGTAAGAATATAATATTAAACAACGAAGACGATGAAGAAAGATTTTTTCAAGACCATGCTCCTGATGCTGTGTGCGGTTTTTACGTTCACGGCATGTAGCGACGACGACGATCCCATCCTGGGCAGTGAGGCTGCGATGATCAGCTTCTCCTTTGACCCCTCTGTAGCTGCCAACTCCATTGTGACCTCCCAACCGGTCATCGGCAGTGACAACTCGATTACGTACACGGTGAGCGAACAGGCTACCGAGGCACAGCTGGCTACGCTGGTGCCGACAGTGGTTGTTTCCTCCGGTGCCACCTATACGGCTTCCGGTTCTGACTTCTCGAAGGAAGTGACCTACAAGGTCGTTTCAGAGGACGGTCAGACGACCACGCAATATGTGGTGAAAGTGCCGGGCTTGACCTATCCCATCGAGGAGCAGGTAGCCGGAACCTACAAAGGCTTGCTGAACGTGGAGATGCTGGGAAACAGCCTGGTGGTCGACGAGCCGAAGAACATCACCGTGACGAAGAACAAGGGCAACGCCGTTGATTTGCTCCTGACTGACTTCTCCTTCCAGGGAATGCCTTTGGGCGACATCCAGCTCGACAGCCTGACGGTGACACTTGACGACAAGGGCGTGTACACCTTCACCGGCAACCAGGGACTGACCTTGGGTAGCGGTGTGGGCGACTGCACCGTGGAGACCGAAGGTACGGTGGACAAGGGTGCCGTGACAGCGAAGCTCACCATCCTGTGGATGCAGACTCCCATCAATGTGACCTATACCGGCGAACGCCTGACGGGCGACGAGAGTGGCGAGGCAAAGATGACGGCATTCTCCTTCACCGGAAATCCTTCGTTCGTGGCACAGCAGCCGGTCATCAACGACGACAATACCATCACGTTCGGCGTCAGTGAGTCTACAACCGACGAGCAGCTGAAGTCGCTGCAAGCCACCGTGGAGGTTTCGGCCGGCGCAACCTACAAGGCCGACGGCACCGACTTCTCCAAAGACGTGACCTACACCGTGGTTGCGGAGAACGGCACCGTGGCAACCTACGTTGTGAAGGCTCCCGCCCGTATGGCATCGCTGAAGTATTCCTTCGACGAGTGGGAAAGCGTGGCAGGAAGCTTCATCAGCAACGCATACGACAAGCCGAAACCGACGAATGAGTTGGCCTCCAGTGCCGAAGGCGCAGGCATGCTGAAGCTCTTCGGGGTTACCGACATGCCTATCTACAAGTCGACCGACGACAAGGTAGCAGGTGCAGCCGCTGCCCGCCTGGTGACGATGGATACAAGTGCGCAGGCAAACTCGCTGGTGCCCGCCATCACATCCGGTTCGGTGTTCACGGGCTGGTTTGACATGTCGGTGGCTACAACCGACAAGTTGAGCAGTACACGCTTCGGCATCGCCTATGACAAGAAGCCGTTGCGCTTCAAGGGCTACTACAAGTACACGCCGGGTGAGAAATTCATAGACGGCACGGACGTGGAGAACATCGTCACCGTGGACCAGACCGACGAGTGCGCCATCCAGGCAGTGCTCTACGAAGCTGAGACCGATGACTTCACGTTGACAGGTCACGACATCAACAACTCTGACAAGCGCGTCGCAGTAGCTGCTCTGTCTGACGGTACGGCAAAGGCAGCCTGGACATCGTTCGATATCCCCTTCACCTGGCTCGAAGGCAAGACCTATGACCCTGCCAAGAAGTACAAGCTCGCCATCGTCTGCTCATCCAGCAAGGAAGGCGACCTCTTCAAGGGGGCAGGCGGCAGCACACTGCTCATCGACGAGTTCGAGGTAGTCGGCGAGGCCGTAGCGAAATAACGGACCGTTCATATCCTCTCTTTAAATTGATAAGAAAAGCCGTCCCGGCTTCCCCTGACGGGGGAGTGGGGCGGCTTTCTTGTATGATAAGATTGGGGTTAGAGGGAGAGGCGCAGGAGGGTGCCGTCATAGTCGACTTGCCGGGTCGTGCCGTTCTCTCCCATCACGACAATGTGGAAGCGGCGGTGCTTCAGCATGCCCTTGAAGGCTCCCTGCCGTGTGCCGATGGTGAGTTCTCTGGTTGCGTCCTTCCAGTTGAAGGTGATCTCGGTGAAGGCTCCCTTCTCATAGTTATAGTTGTCGCCCTCATCCTCGTAGAGGGTGAAAGTGCCGTCAGCTCCCGGGTAGACGCGTATCTCCAGGTCATCCCAAGGTTTCTCCGACGCATACTGCACGTCCGGTCCCCACGGCAGGATGCTTCCCGCCTTGACATACACCGGCATGATGTCGATGGGGCACGGACGCCGGAGGGTCTGTCCGCCATTCAGCCGTTCGTTGGTCCAGAAGTCATACCAGTCGTTCCCTTCCGGCAGATAGACTTCGACGGGAGCTGCTGCCTGTTTGACATCCGGGTAGATGAGGTGTCCGCGCTTGTTGTCGTCCTTCCAGGTATACATCGGGTCCGTGACCGGTTTGACGAGGAGGTTGCGTCCGAACAGATATTCATCGTTGCGGGTGGCTGCCTTGCGGTCGTGTGCATAGTCCATGACAAGGGCACGCATAAGGGTGTTGCTGTGTTGCACGGCAGCTCCTGCGTTGCTGTAGATGTAGGGCAGCAGGCGATAGCGCAGGCGGATGAATTTCTTCATGGCGTCGTATGCCCAGTCTCCCTCCTTTCCGAAGAGATAGAGTTCACTGACCATGGGTGACGAGCAATGGTTGCGCATCAGGGGCATGAAGGTTCCCCACTCTATCCATCGCGTCTGCAACTCCTGCAAGGCAGGATTCTTCGGGTCCTGTTCGAACTCCCAGTAGAAGAAGCCGCCCAGGTCCGTATTCCAGAAGGGAATGCCGCAAAGCGAATAGTTCAGCCCGGAGGGCACCTGCTGCTTCATCTCCTGCCACGAGGCGAGGATGTCTCCGCTCCAGGAGAAGGTCCCGTAGTGCTGCAGCCCGAAGGCGCCGCTGCGTGTCATCTGCACGGAGCGTTTCGTGTTTCCCTTCATGGCGCGTTGGTGCTCATAGATGCCCCGGTTGTGCACCAGCGAGAAGGCATTTTTCACGCTGCGCCATGTGCCGTCGTGTGTCATGTAGTCGTCGTCGCCGGGCTTCTCGAAGTGGTCCGGTTCGGTGGAGTCGGTCCACCAGGCATCGAAGCCCATGCGATAGAGATTGGTGAGGTGTTTCCAGTAGATGTCCCGTGCTTTCGGGTTGAAGACGTCCGCTACGAGGACGCCGGCGTTGCGCGGCCATGTGTCGAAGGGGAGTAGAGCGCCGATTTCCTTCAGTTCGGCATAAGGCTCCGTCCACGGTCCGAAGTCCGGCCAGATGGTAATCATGAGGTGGGCGTGGTTGCTGTGTACGTAGTTGACCATTTCACCGGGCGATTTGAGTCGTGGCTGCTTGGGCGTGAGCGTACGCATGTCGTTGGGCAGGTACTTGTCCCACGCCGGGTCACCCACCTTGTTAATATAGTACGGGTTCATGAAGCGCATGGCGTTCCAGTTGGAGTCGCATCCCCAGTATTGCCAGTCCTGAACGATACCGTCGAGGGGAATTTGCAGCCGGCGGTAGTTGTCCAGTACCTCTGCCAGTTCGTCGCTTGTCTTGTAGCGTTCGCGGCACTGCCAGTACCCCATGGTCCATAGAGGAAACAAGGTTGCCTGTCCCGTGAGCTCGCGGATGGAGGCGATGACACCATCCTGTGTGCCGTCGCGGTAGATAAAATAGTAGTCGCTGCACAGCCCTACTTCGGAGGTGAAGGTGGTGCCTTCGGCATTGTCATCATAGTAGCTCTTGCCGGGGTTGTCCCAGTAGAGCCCCCATCCCTTCTCACTGGTGATGTAGGGGATAGAGATGTAGGTGTTGTGGTTCCAGATGTCGATGTGCCGTCCGCGTTGCACCATGCAGGTGTCGCGCAGCTGCCCCAGTCCGTAGAGCAGTTCGTCGGGAGCGACTTGCCACGTCTGGCTGAGCCGGTACTTCCCTTCGTCGTTGTCACCGTGCCGTTTGGTAAAGGAGCAGGCTTTCTCCTGCATGAGCAGGTTGCCCGAAGCGGTATAGAAGCCGACGATGCCGGTGCTCAAGTCGAGTTGTACCTGTAAGTCGTGTGTTGATAGTGTCAGTCGCCCGTTGTCTTCAGCGGACGTGACCTTACCTGCGTCGGGCTTCAGAATCACGGAGTAGCTCTGCTTGTCGGGCTGGCGGTCTGCAGCCGGATATTTGACAACCCTCACGATGGAGGGAGTGTAGAATTGAAGGACGATGTTCACATCGCCTACCTGGCGGGTGATAGCCTTGTCCGTACGGGCTTGCAGCGGAAGTACGGCACAAAGCCACGCCAGCAGAAAACAGATGTTTCGGAGTTTCATGGGTGTGTAAGTTTTAAGTAGGAAGGCGTGCCGTTCCTGTTACTGCGGGAGCGGCACGCCGGATGAGTTAATAGCCAGGGTTCTGTTTCAGCTTGCCGTTGGTCAGAATCTGTTTGTTCGGGATGGGGTAGAGATTCTTCGTTGCGTCACTTGCATCGTGTGAGAACCATGCCCGTGTGGTGAAGACCCCGAAGCGGACCATGTCTTGCCGGCGGCGTCCTTCCTGTGAGAATTCCCAACCCAGTTCGTCGAGCATTCTGCCATACTGGATGACGGCATTGTCGTGTGTGGCGGCGATGTTGTCGCGCCGCCCGTAGTCATAGCAGCTGTTGCCTGTCAGCTGGCTACCCGTGACCACGGCTTTCTCCGGATGCGAACGGAAGTTACGTTCACGCACCAAAGTGACTAGCTCGGCAGCCTCGTCTGTATGTCCGGTGCGGAGCAGTGCCTCTGCTTTCATCAGGCAGACGTCGGCATAGCGCAGTAACGGGAAGTCATTGCTCAGCCGATTGGTGATGCCTTGTGCATACTCGAACTTTCCCCAACGCAGTCCTTGGTTCTCCTCTGATGCGTCGATGCTGGTCACCTTGTTGACATACACGAGCGGCTTTCCTACGAGATTGCCCATCGTGCACTTCAGCGGGTTGCCGGCGGCGTCGTATTGTGGGCCGGCAATGAAGTCATCGGCGAGCCGTTTGTCATCCGGGTCGAAGGTGTCGATGTATTGGGGCAGTACGCAGACACCTCCCCAGGGAGTCTGCTTGAAGTTATACGTGGCCTGGTTCTCCGGCTGGAGGCTGTAGAGATGGAAATCGAAGGCGTTCCAGTCAGTGACATACGTCTCGTCAAAGGGCAGTGCGAAGATGATTTCTTTGGAGTTCTCGTTGTGGGTGGCGAAGACATTCTTGCGTGTACTCTCCAGTTCATACTTGCCGCAGTTGATGACACGGTCACAGGCTTCGATACATTTGTCGTAGTCTCGGTGTGCACCGTCTGAGAAGACCTCGGAGTTGAGATACATCTTGGCGAGCAGGGTGTATGCCGCCCACTTGTTGAAGCGTCCGTAGTACTCACTGTTGGTTGCCTCCGAGAGGTTGGGGATATTCTCAGTGAGCTCTTTGACAATGAACTCGTAGACTTCTTTGCGGCTGCTTTGGTCGGGCAGGAAGCCTTCAGGCACATCGAACTTCGTGATGATGGGTACGTTGCCGAAAAGGTCGTCGAGGACATAGTAGTATGAGGCGCGTAGGACTTTCAGCTCTGAGATGATGGCTGTCTCGCGCTCGCCGAGCCGTACTTGTCCTGACTCGATCTGATAGAGCACGCGGTTGCAGGCGTTGATTCCGTCATAAGTACGTACCCACGACTGCAACGGGATATCGTCTTCACTGGTCCACTTGTGCTGGTGCATGCGTTTATAGACACCGCCGTCGACCCATCCGTTGGGCCGGGCAGGGATAACGTCCTCGTCGGTCGAGAGCATTTGCGCCCTCGCTACTCCATTCCATTGCAGGAAAGTCTTTCTCCAGGAGACGTAGGCGGACGCCAGCAGTGAAGCGGCATCCTCGTCGGTCGGTTGGAAGCCGTCGGCAACCACGTTGGTGTAGTTGGTCTCTTCCAGCTCGGTGCAGGACCCTGCGCTCATGAGGAGTGCGGCTCCCAGCATGCTTAGATAAGGTATATTGCTTTTCATTGTTCAATTCGTTGAAATTAGAAGGTTACATTGAGACCGAAGGTGAAGGCACGGGTGTGGGGATATGTGTCTCGGTTGTCATACCCCGGTGCCAGTCCGGATGACGACACTTCCGGGTCTATCCCTTCGTAGCCTGTGATGGTCAGTGCGTTGTTGACGGAGCCGTAGAGTCGTAGCGACTTGATGTATTTGCCCAGTTGTCCGAATGTGTAGCCCAGGGTGATGTTGTCTATCTTCCAGTAGTCACCGTCCTCCACATAGTAGCTGTTGAACTCTTCAGAACAGAGACTGTTGAGGACGACCTTGCCGTAGACGGGCTTGTAGGCCGAACGCAGGCGGTTCCAGTCCTGACGGCTGCGGTTCTCATAGAACATGCGTGAGCCATTGATAATCTGGAAGCCGAAGGCTCCGCGCATGTTGATAGCGAGGTCCCAGTGCTTGTAGCGGAACTGGTTGTTGAATCCCAGGTGCCACTTGGGGATGCCATTACCGATAATCTGCTTGTCTTCAAACGCACGGCTGAAGTCGTCGTAGCCTACCAGCGCTCCGTTCCGGTCCTCGTAAATCCACTTGCCTTCTTCGTCGACATCGACCACCTTGAAGCCGTACATGTCGCCCACCTGGTGTCCGATGCGGACGATGTGTGATTCCGTCTTGACCGGTTCCTCAATCCATCCTGCCATGAAGTAGTCCGAGGAGGTTTGGTAGAGGTCGTTCGAGAGGCTTTTCAGTTTGTTGGAGTTGGTGGAGAAGGTGAGTGTGGAGTTCCACTCGAAGTCCTTTGTGCGGAAGGGGATTGCATTGAGCATGAGCTCCAGTCCGGCATTGCTCATCTCACCCACGTTGGCGCGTGTGGTGGTGTAGAGGTTGGGAGGCGAGGGGACGGTGTAGTCGTAGAGCAGTCCCTTGATGAGGCGGTAGTAGTAGTCTACAGACGCATTGAGACGGTAGTTGAGCACGCTGAAGTCTACTCCGACGTCATACTCATGCTTCTCCTCCCACTTTAGTTTGCTGTTGGAGTTCTGTGTCGGTTGCAGGGCACGTATCCATTGTCCGTTGTAGAGGTAGTAGTCGCCATAGCCCAGCAGGGGAACACCCAGGAATGACTGGCTGGGCTGGGATCCCGTCACGCCATAGCCGGCACGGAGCTTGATGTCGTCGAACACTTTCTGTCCCCTCATGAAGGGTTCCTGTGTGATACGCCATCCCAATGAGATGGAGGGGAAGTTGCCCCAGGGTCTGTCCGTTCCCGCCAGTTGGCTGGCAGCCTCGTGCCGCAGGCTTGCCATGAGGAGATAGCGATCCTTGTAGTTGTAGTTGATGCGGGCGAAGAAGCCGATGAGATTGGTCTTGAGGTAGTAGCTGTATTCTGTTCCCTTGCCCTCTTTCAGTGCCTGACCGATGCCGATGTTGTGCCAGCTGAAGAGGTCCGTCGGGAAGTTATAGTTGCGCTCGTACTGGTTGCTGTAGCTCCCTTCCTGGTAGCTGTAGCCGACAAGTGCCTGCACCGTGTGGTTGCCGAAGGTCTTGTGGAACTGTGCAGTCAGTTCCATCAGTTTGGTCATGGAAGCCGAGCTGCCCGTCGTGGCGTAGCCGTTCATGCCGTCGCGTATGTTCGAAATGTGCTGCTTTGTCTCGTAGTAGCCTCCATCCTGTGTGCTGCGGTCGTAGGAGAGGAGTGCGTTAAGCGTCAATTCACGGATAGGGTTGAAGGTGACGTTGGCGTTCACCCGCAGCTGGGCGACATCCTGTGTGCCGTCGCACTCGTAGATGCGGGACACCGGATTGTCGTAGTTGAAGATGCCGGTGTTTTCATACCACGTACCGTCCTCGTTCTTGACAGGTTCCGTCGGGTTGTGTATCATGGCTTGACGCCAGATGTAGGTGTTGAAACTGCCACCGTCGGCAGTAGCAGTGTATCCTGTCTTGTTGGCGAGAAGCTGGAAGTTGAACTTCAGCCTGTTGTCGAACATGGAGTGATTCACTTCGGCGCGTCCTTGGAACTCTTCCTTGTTGGAGCGCTTGAAGATGCCCTGGAGCTGGCGGTAGTTCAGGTTGAATATGTAGTTGGTTTGCGAGTTACCTCCTTTGAAGGAGAGGTTGTGCACGTGGCTCAGCCCGGTGCGCAGGACCTCATCCATCCAGTCGGTGCTTGCTCCCAAGTCCCACGAGGCGTCGCGGAGTCCGTCGGCTATTTGCTGACGATAGTCGGCGGCGTTGCAGAAGTCGGGTTTCTTGGCTATGTGCGACAGGCTCAGATAGCCGCTATACTGCACTTCGTTGATGTTGTCGCCTTTGGCCTTCTTGGTGGTGATCATGACCACGCCGTTGGTACCGCGTGAACCGTAGATGGCTGCAGCGGAGCCGTCCTTGAGCACATCGATGCTCTCGATGTCTTCCGGGGCGACCGTGTTGAAGTCTCCCGGAACACCGTCAATGAGGATAAGCGGATTAGTCGACGCTCCCAGGATGGTCGTGTTGCCGCGCAGGGAGATTTCCGTCTTGCCGACGGGGTTACCACTGGGGTTGGTGATGCTCAAGCCGGCAATCTTTCCCTGGATGAGTTGTCCTGCATCATTGACGGCCCCTGTGATGAAGTCTTCGCTCTTCACGCTGCCCACAGAACTGGTCACATCGCCCTTGCGTTGCGTGCCGTAGCCGATGACGACCACTTCGCTGAGCACCTTGTTGTCTTCCCGGAGGGTGATACGGAAGTCCCGACGCCCACTGACCGGTAGCTCCTGTGTAGCGAAGCCCACATAGCTCACTTGCAGGACTCCTTCACTGTCAGCTTCGAGCGAGAACCGTCCTTCCAAGTCAGAGATGGTTCCGTTGCCGGTACCCTGCTCCTTGACGGTCGCTCCGATGATGGGTTCGCCCTGTTCGTCGGTGATGAGACCTGTGATGCGCCGGCGGTCACCCTTCCCGACGGTCTTCTGTCGGTCTGCTCTGGAGATTATGACTTTCTTGCCTTTGATTTCGAAGTGGAGCCGTTGTCCGGCAAGAATCTGACTGACGGCTTCCGTCAATGTAGAGGCATTGACGGTGACCACCTCCGACGTGTTGACGTCAGAGCCTTCGTAGACGAAGGAATACCCACTCTTATGTTCCAGTTCGGTCATTGCCTGTTTCACTGAAACGTTGTGTAGCCTGAGGCTGAGCTCCTGTGCATGGGTCACGAGGTGGCACGACAGGAGGGCGGCTACGAGAAATGTTCTGCTAAAGTTCATCTTGAAACGAATAAAGGTTAGGATAAATAACAGGATGACGACACAGACACCAGCCCGTGTCGCAGTGGCGGTTTTGCCTTCCCCTTTTAGGGAGGGCTCGCGGTCAATCGGTAGTTGTTGGTTTCATGGTCTTTAAGGTATGGTTTTACATGAGGTTAATTCGAATAAAGTGTCACGCGGCGTCTCTCAATCCGATAGCGGACTTTCCCCGTGGCGGCAAGCGCGTCAAGGACTTCTGTCAGGGAGTTCTCCATGCGGATAAAGGTGCCGTAGAAATGGCAGTCCTCTAATCCCTCCGAGGCGAGCGTCACACTGACGTGGTAGCACTGCTCGATTTTTCGTGCAATGGTCTCAATGGACTCTCCGTCGAAAATGAGCCTACCGCCTGTCCATTGATTGGCGAGGTTAGCGTCGTAGGTGTCGCGAACGAGTGTGCCCGTATGTTTGTCGACCACAATCCGGTCGCCCGGTTTCATCAGTTCGGGAGAGCCCTTGCGGACGAGATTTTCCAGACGGATGCAACCTTCGGCGAGGATGACTTCAGCCTCCTTGTCGTCGGGATAGTCGCGGAAGTTGAAAGCCGTTCCAAGGTCTTGGACACAGACGGAGGAGGTGTGTACGCAGAAGGGCAGCTGTTCGTTCTTCTCTACCTCGAAGAAGCCTTCACCTTCCAGCCGGACGTTGCGGTCTTTCACTCCGAATCCCTGTGAATAGGCGAGCCGGGAGCCGGCATTGAGCCAGACAACAGTTCCGTCGGGGAGGGAGGTCCGCGTCCGCGAGTCTTGGGGAACCTCGATGGTGATGTCGGCAAAGGCGGACAAGAGATGTTTCTGTCCGGCGTAGTAGCCGATGCCGCCTGCCAGACAGAGCAGGAGTATCCCTGCCGCATAGCCTGTCCACCGTCGCAGTGTCTGCCGTCCGGCAAGGAAGTGACGGTTGGCGGACGTCCGCTTTCGGTTTATCCGGCGGAGGAAGACTGCATAGGCAGCCTCCTTGTCATACTTGCGCAATTCCTCGGGACGGGTGGCGGAGAACCACAGCTCCTGTCGTTGGTGCAGATACTTGGCATTCGCTGCGTCTGCCGAAGCCCAGGACTCCAGCTCTTGCCGTCCTTCCGGGTCCAGTTCGCCGCAGAGCAGGCGGATGATGAGGTCGTCGATGTGTTCGTTGGTTGTTTCCATGTTTAGAGGGTTCTAAGCATAAGACGAAAAAAAGAAGCCGGCGGGTAGCCGGCAATGCAGAAAAATGAAGGACGGAGGCAAAAAAAGTGAGAAAGTTGTGCCTCTCAATGCATTCCGTTGTGCAGAAGGAGGAGGACAGCCAGTGACAGATACTCCCGCAAGTCCTCATGCAGCAGTGCGAGGGCACGTTTGATGTGATATTTTACCGTGTTGACTGAGATGCCCAGCTCCTGGGCAATCTCTTCGTTTCTTTTCCCTTCGAAGCGGCTCAGGCGGAACACTTTCCGGCACTCCTCGGGGAGCTGGCGGATGGCTGCATGGACCCGCTCCTCCAGTTCCTCTTCCAGCAGCTTGCCCAACGGGCTGTCATCGCTTTTCAGGTAACGGACGACGGGCAGTGCCTCGATGCCCCCTGCTCCCGGAACGGACTGTTCACGCTCCACCTGCTGAGAACGGAGGTAGTCGAGACAGCGGTTGCGCACGCTCTGCACCAGAAAGCTGCGCAGCGAGCTCTCGATGGACAGGCGCTCTCTTATCTCCCAAAGGTGGAATATCACGTCGCTCACGATGGTTTCCGCCAGGAAGTCATCGCCCACATATTGCGCCGCCACGTGGCACAAGATGGGGTAGTGGCGGTCGTACAGATACCTGTAGGCACGTTCGTCGCCCTCTTTCAACAGTTCCACCATAAACTTTTCCGTGCTGTCCATGAGATTCAAATCATAAGCCGGTGGCAAAGATACGAAAAAACGGGTACATCCCTTCCGCCTTGTTGGCAGGATGCCCCGTTACCTTCCTCCCACCCCAACACCAAACGAGCCCCTGCCGACCTTCGGCAGAGGCTCGTTTGCTCTCAGGCAGGGGTTGCGCATCACTTACGCTTTCCGCGTCGCACGTGCAGCACGATGCCTGCCACGATGCCCAGCAGCAAGAGGGCGAGGGCGATGTAGGCGATGGTCTCTGTCGTGTGCAGCGAAACCGGGTCGAACGTCATCACCAGCTCGTGGCGTCCGGCGGGCACCTGGAGCGCACGCAGGATGTAGTCGGCGCGTCCGACTGCCACCTCCTTGCCGTCGATGAAGGCCTGCCAACCGGGATAGTACACCTCGGCGAAGACCACCACGCCACCCTTCGGAGAGTTCACTTCGTAGGTCAGGCGATTGGCGTCGTAGGACTTCATCGTCACCGTACAGGTGGAGTCGACGGGTTGTGCCTGTCCGACGGCAGACGCGAAACGCTTGTCCACCACTGCCGTATGACGGGGGTTGATGTGGTGGAGCGCCTCAATCTCCTCGTTGGCATTCGCCACCTCCTGCACCTCGCTGACGAACCATGCGTTGCCTAAGGCATAAGGGTTCTGCAGGGGGACGGTCGTCCCGTCGGCGGCAGGAAGGATGAACCAGCGCGTGTTGAGCATGTTGATGACCGGGAACAGCGAGTCGTTCACCTGCGTCATGTCGCCGCCGGCGGTCGCTACCTCTTTATAGAGAGCCTGCATCTCGGGGGCGATGTGCGCCTCGATCATCTCCTGGTAGCGGCGCAGCTTCGCGGCGTTATATCCGCCCACGCTCTTGTGGTAGTAGGAAGTCTCGTTCTCGTTGAAGGTGTTCGACGCAAGGTTGAGCACACGGTAGTCCAGTGATTTGTCGCTGAGGATGACCTTGTCGGCGGCCGACGGGCTGAACAGCTTGCTGTGTGACACCTCCCGAGGCTCGACATACATCTCGTCGCACAGGTAGCGCTTGTTCACCGACCAGAGGTCCACGAGGCAGAGCACGCCGACCAGCACCAGGGTCGTCTTCGCCTTCAGCCTGCCCAACGCGAAGAAGGCGATGAGCAGCGTGCCGGCGAGCACCACGAAGAAGCTGCGCCACGCATCGGCAGTGAACATCGCCACGCGCATGTCCGTCAGGTTCGTCAGCACCGCGGTGAGGTACTGAGACGGCAGTCCGTTCTGCAGCGCGCCCATCTCCATCGAAGAGATGAACGACGAGAAGCACACCTTCGGCGCCACGGCAAAGAGGAAGGCGACACCGCCCGTCAGCAGGAAGCTGCCCACGAACGCCTTCCGGTGCTCGCGGAGGACCTGCGGACGCGAGAGCACCTCACGCAGCGCCATCATGGCAAGCAGCGGGATGGTGAACTCCGCTATCACCAGGATGGATGCCACCGTACGGAACTTGGCATACATCGGCACGTAGTCGATGAAGAAGTCGGTGAAGCCCATGAAGTTCTTTCCCCACGACAGGAGCACCGACAGCACCGTGGCTGCCAGCAGCGCCCACTTCATCGGGCCCTTCACGATGAAGCAGCCCAGCACGAAGAGCATCAGCACGAACGCCCCCACGTAGACGGGGCCCGAGGTGCCCGGCTGCTCGCCCCAGTACTGCGTCAGCTGGCTGTAGAGCGAGCTGAACTGCGGGTCCGCCTTTGCCATTGCCGTGGCATTGTCGCTCATCAGCATGGGCTTGTCGCCGCGGTTGCTCGCGCCGCCCTTCACGTTCGGCACCAGGAGGGACCACGTCTCGCCGATGCCGTAGCTCCAGGCAGTGATGTAGTCGCGCTCCAGTCCGCTGTCCGTCTGGTTCCCGTTGTCCGCTTTCACCAGTTCGCTCTTGCCGCGCATGGACTCCTTGCTGTACTGCCAGGTGTGGTAGAGGTTCGACAGGTTCACACAGGCACCGATGGCAGCTGCCACCAGCAGCGTGCACGTCGCCTTGACGAAGCGCGGCATCTCCTTCTTCCGCCAGGCATCCACGCCGAAGGCTATCGCCATGAAGAGCATGACGAAGCCGAAGTAGTAGCTCATCTGGATGTGGTTCGAGAGGATTTGCAGAGCGAGGAAGAACGCCGTGACGATGCCTCCCCACAAGTACTTGCCGCGGTAGGCGAGCACGACGCCCGCTATCGTCGGCGGGATGTAGGCGAGGGTGACGAACTTCCAGATGTGGCCTGCCGCAATGATGATGAAGAAGTAGGACGAGAACGCCCACAGCACGGCGCCGAGGGCTGCCATCCATACGCGGAAGTCAAAGGCGCGCAGCAGGATGTAGAACCCGAGCAGCATGATGAACACCAGCCACACGCTGCCCGGAAGATAGAGGTGATAGACGTCCCCGACGGTCTTCAGCAGGTCCGTCGAGTCGTAGCTCGGCGCCATCTGATAGGTAGGCATGCCGCCGAAGAGCACGTTGGTCCAACGGGTGCGCTCGCCCGTACGCTGTTGATACTCTTGCATCTCGATGCCCGCGCCGATGCCTGCCACCGCGTCGTGCTGTGCCAGTACGCGTCCCTCGAGCACCGCCGGGAAGAAGTAGGCGAGCGAGAGCACCACGAAGGCAACCACCGCGATGACATCGGGCAAAATCAGTTTGAAGTGCTTGTTCATAAAAGGAGGGTTAGTATCTGTAATGTTCTGCTTTGTAGGGACCGTCCACGGAGACGCCGATGTAGGCAGCCTGCTCCGGGGTGAGCCGGCTCAGGTGGACGCCGATGCGCTCCAGGTGGAGCCGTGCCACCTCCTCGTCGAGCTTCTTCGGCAGGCGGTAGACGTCGATGGGGTACGGCTGGTTGAACAGCTCGATTTGTGCCAGCGTCTGGTTGGTGAACGAGTTGCTCATCACGAACGAGGGGTGTCCCGTCGCGCAGCCCAGGTTCACCAGACGGCCGTCGGCGAGCAGGATGACGGAGTGCCCGTCCGGGAAGTAATAACGGTCAACCTGCGGCTTCACGTTCACGCGGCGGATGCCGGGGTAGTGCTTGAGCGCGTCGACCTGAATCTCATTGTCGAAGTGGCCTATGTTGCAGACGATGGCCTGGTCGGGCATCTGCTCCAGGTGTTCGATGCGGATGATGTCGATGTTCCCCGTCGTGGTGACGAAGATGTTGCCCTGCGTGCATGCCTCCTCCATCGTCACGACCTGGAAGCCTTCCATGGCAGCCTGAAGGGCGCAGATGGGGTCGATTTCCGTCACGAGCACACGGGCGCCATAGGAGCGCATGGAGTGCGCGCAGCCCTTGCCCACATCGCCGTAGCCTGCGACGACCACCACCTTGCCGGCAATCATCACGTCGGTGGCGCGCTTGATGCCGTCGGCGAGCGACTCGCGACAGCCGTAGAGGTTGTCAAACTTGCTCTTCGTCACCGAGTCGTTGACGTTGAATGCGGGGAAGAGCAGCTTGCCCTCCTCCTTCATCTGGTAGAGTCGGTGTACGCCCGTGGTGGTCTCCTCCGACACGCCGCGCACCTCGGCAGCCACAGCCTGCCAGTAGCCTTTGCGCTCGGCGAGCACCCGGCGCAGGAGGGCGAGCAGCTCGACCTCGTCCTCGGCGTGCACGTCGACATCGAGCACCGACGCATCCTTCTCCGCCTCCACACCCTTGTGGATGAGCAGGGTGGCGTCGCCGCCGTCGTCGACAATCATGTTCGGACCCTTGCCGCCGGGGAAGTTCATCGCCTGGAGCGTACACCACCAGTAGTCGGCGAGCGTCTCGCCTTTCCAGGCAAACACGGGCACGCCCATCTCGGCGATGGCAGCCGCGGCGTGGTCCTGCGTGGAGTAGATGTTGCAGGACGCCCAGCGTACCTCGGCACCCAGGGCGACGAGCGTCTTGATGAGCACGGCGGTCTGGATGGTCATGTGCAGCGAGCCCATCACGCGGGCACCTTTGAGCGGCTTCGTCTCGCCGTATTTTTCGCGCAGAGCCATCAGTCCGGGCATTTCTTTCTCAGCCATGTCGATTTCCTGACGTCCGAATTCCGCCAGTGAAATGTCAGCAACTTTGTAAGGGAGGGTTGAAAACAGTTCGTTTGTCATTTTATAGTGTATTGATTTGTTGTCAGTTCTCCGCCTCGCCGGCGGGTGTGCGTCGGTGCCGTCAGCCGACGGTCCCGCGCGTGTGTCCGGAGGACCTGCAAATATAGGCAAACTTTCTCTTTCAGCAAGATATGCCGGCGGCGAATGTGGGGCGGCAGGATGCCTTCGGTCCGTACGGGCGTCGGTGTCAGAATGTCAAAATGTCAAACGAATCGCCCGAGAAGGGGCTTCCTTGCGCCAAAATACGGATTGGTGACCGGGAAGGCCCTTCTCGCGCGATTTGCAAAATGCAGGTTGTCGCCTTTCCCGTCGTTCCGCTTTCTTTTGTTCAGCGGAAGGGGCGTTCAGCCGACGGGACGTTGCCGGAACCGTCCGTGTGGACGTCAGGAAGACAGGTGACAAACGGAAGGCTCCGTCCGTCTGAAAATGAAAACAGGTAAAGAAAAAGGACAAAACCGAGGCCTTTTTTCGTGCGGACGCGTCCGTACGACGGTGCGGACGAACGACTACGGTGGTACGGACGCGTCCGTACGAAAGTGAAAACGGGTTGGAACGACCGTGCGAAGGGGTTCGAAGCTCCGTTTTTGTGTTAACGGAATAAAAATTGGAGTCTGTCCGGACGTCCGTGTCTTAAAAAGTGTATTCAACTGCGCGCTGGAAGGGACGAAATGACGAAAGTACGCGTCAGCTGAAAACCCCGAATCGGGAAAAAGTGACACCAAAACGGCTGAAACAGCGATAGAATGACAAACCGCGAGCCACGCTCCGCCCCGACACCGGAGGACAGGCACGGGGACTGCCGTCACGGGGGTGTACCAGGATGGAAACGGGATTGTCACAGGGGCGTCACGGTGCTGTAACGGGGAAGGACGTACTTTGCAGCAGTTTTCTGAAATATTCCTAAAACTATTCTATATATGTATCAAAAGTCAGCTAGATTAGGGGCATTCGGAGTCGCCTTGTGGGCACTCTGCCTGAGCGCTGCGGCGCAGAATTCTGTTTTGAGTTTTTCCGGAAAAGTCCTCGACGAGAAGGGCAAGGGCATAGCCGGGGTGGTGGTCAACGACGGGGTCCGTTTCACCCGGACCGACGGCAAGGGCGCCTGGTCGCTCGATTCGGACACCACCGTGAGCAAGTTCGTGAGCATCTCCACGCCGTCGGCTTACCGACTGCCGCAGCGGGAAGGACTGGCGGACGGCTTCTATGTGTCCGTGGGTCAGCTGGCGGCTGGCGGCAACCGGCACGACTTCAGGCTGGAACGGCGCAAGGAGGCGTCGGACCGCTTCTACTACATCGCCGTGTCCGACCCGCAGGTGCGCAACGCACGCGAGATGAAGCGCTGGCGTCAGGAGGCAGTCGTGGACCTGAAGGAGACCATCGACTCGCTGAAGCAGAGCCGCGAGGTGGTGGGCATGACGCTCGGCGACCTGGTGTTCGACAACATGGGGCTGTACCCCGAGTACAAGGAGTCGTTGCGGAACACGGGGGCGACCTTCTTCCAGTGCATCGGCAACCATGACTTCGACCTGCGCTACCAGGACCTGCACAACATGGAGGCGGGGACGCCGGTCTATGGGGAAATGGTCTACCACAGCTACTTCGGCCCGACGGACTACTCCTTCAACGTGGGCAAAGCGCACATCGTGACCATGAAGAACATCAACTACGTAAGCAACAAGAAGTATATCGAAGCACTCACCGGGGCGCAGCTGGCGTGGCTGAAGAAGGACCTGAGCCATGTGCCCGAAGGCAGCCTCGTCATCCTGAACATGCACGCGGCTTCCTGGAACACCGTGGAGCCGGGCGGGAACATCCGCAATGCCTCCGCGCTGAAGGAGGTGCTGGAGGGCTACAACGTGCATGTCTTCTGCGGGCACACCCACTTCCTGCAGAACAACGAGGTCAGCCCGACGCTCTATGAGCACAACATCGGGGCTGCCTGCGGTGCCTGGTGGGCAGGCTGGGTGAACCAGTGTGGCGCACCGAACGGCTACATGGTGGTCGATGTCGACGGCGACCGGCTGAAGTGGCACTACAAGGGTACCCGCCGCGACTTCGGCTACCAGTTCCGCCTGTACAACCGGGGCGAGTTCACGACGCAGAGCAGCTTCGTGGTCGCCAACGTCTGGGACTGGGACAGTGCCTGCCGCGTGGTGTGGTACGAGGACGGGAAGCCCATGGGGGACATGGAGCGTTTCACCGACTCGGACGAGGAGCGTGCCGCGCAGCTGAAGAACCGTGCGAAGGCTCCGAAGACGGGACACCTGTTCCGCCTCATGCCGTCGGACGGTGCGAAGGAAATCCGTGTGGAACTGACCAACCGCTTCGGCGAGGTGTACACGCAGACGCTCCGTCTGTGAACCGGACGGGCGGGAAACTCGTCAACTAATATGAACATGCACTCATGAAAACAAGACAGACAAGGATAACAGGCAGGCGCATGCCGGGCTGCAGACGCGGCCTCGTAAGCCTGCTGGTGGCCTGCTCGGCTGCCACGGCATGGGCTGCCGTCGTCCCGTTCGAGGGGACGGTGGTGGATGCCCAGGGCCAACCGCTCACAGGCGTTGCCGTACGCGTCAAGGGCGAGAACAAGGGGGTAGTGACGGACATCAACGGCCGCTTCACACTCAATGTGGAACAGGGGAAGACGCTTGTGCTGAGCTACATCGGCTACTCCAACCAGGAAATCGAGGTGTCGGACGGACAGCAGATGCAAATCGTCCTGAAGGAGGACGACCAGCTGCTCGACGAGGTCGTCGTCGTGGGTTACGGAACGGCGAAGAAGGCGAACCTGGTGGGCGCCGTGGAGCAAATCGACAGCAAGCAGATAGCGGAGCGTGCCAACAGCAACGTGTCCCGCTCGCTGCAGGGCCTGATGCCGGGACTGAACGTGACGTTCTCCGACGGCAAGCCGTCGCGCAACCCCTCCATCAACATCCGTGGTACGGGCAGCATCGGGGCGGGCGGAAGCGCGCTCATCCTCATCGACGGGGTGGAGGGCGACCTGAACTCGGTGAGCCCCTCTGACGTGGAGAGTGTGTCGGTGCTCAAGGACGCCTCGTCGGCAGCCATCTACGGCGCACGCGGTGCCTTCGGCGTGGTGCTCATCACGACGAAGAAAGCCCAGTCGGGCAAGGCTCGGGTCAACTACAACGGTAGCGTGTCGCTGCACCGGCGTACGGTGCGCACGGAGGACGGCATCGTCTCGAACGGTCTGCAGTGGACCGACGGCTGGTACACCGCCTACCTGGAGGGGAAGAACTCCATCCCGGCGGGCATCAACAACGTGTTCAAGTACTCCACCGACTGGTACAACGAGCTGGTGAAGCGCGATGCCGACCCGACACTCGACAAGGTGCGGGTGAACGACAACGGCGAGTACGAGTACTTCGGCAACACGAACTGGCTCGATATCATCTACCGCGACTTCAACTACTCCACCGAACACAACGTGAGCGTGAGCGGTGGCAGCGACAGGGCGAAGTATTACGTCTCGGGGCGTTACTTCAACCAGGACGGCATATACAGCGCCGGTGGGGAAAGGTACACACAGTACAACCTCAACTCGCGTGGCGAAATCCGGATTAACCGGAACCTCACGCTGGAGAACAGCACGAAGTTCACCCACTTCAAGTCGCACCAGCCGATGGTGATGTACGACCGGCAGAACATCGCCCGGCAGATACAGCACCAGGGCTACCCCGTGACGATGGAGAAGAACCCTGACGGGACCTGGACCGAGGCGGCTGTCTACATCGGCTGGGCAGGCTTCGTCGAGGGGACTTCGTGGCAGAAGAACGGCAAGATAGACTTCCGCAACACCAGCACCCTGACGTGGGAGCCCATCCTGGACCAGCTGACTTTCAAGGGCGATTTCACCTACGCGAAGAGCCTTTCCGACCGTCGCCGCGCCGAGAACCAGTATGAGTACTACACCGGCCCGGAAATCGTGAAGGAGCGCAACACGTACAGCTCCCTGGAGAATGTAGACTATGACAAGGAGTATATCTCCAGCAACATCACGGGCAACTATGAGCCGCAGTTCGCCAACCCCGACCATTACCTCAACGTGCTGCTCGGCTGGAACCTGGAGACCCAGTCCTACGAGACCATTACCACCTACCGCCGTGGGTTGCTGTACCCGACGAAGCCCAGCTTTGCCCTCATGGACGGCGACTACTACACGGAGAACCAGAGCGGCTATGAGTGGGCGTACGTGGGCTTCCTCTACCGCGTGAACTACAACTACAAGAACCGTTACCTCGCCGAGTTCAGCGGACGCTACGACGGCTCGTCGAAGTTCCCCTCCAACCAGCAGTGGGGCTTTTTCCCTTCAGGGTCGGTGGGCTGGCGCATCTCGGAAGAGCCGTTCATGGCTCCCGCCCGCACCTGGCTGGACAACCTGAAGCTGCGCGCCTCCATCGGTAGCCTGGGCAACGGGAGTGTGGACCCGTATCTCTACCTCTCCACCGTTCCCATCAAGCGGACGTCGGTGATTCTTGACGGCGGTCTGCAGGGTTATGCCACCACACCGGGCATCGTGCCCAGCAGTCTGACGTGGGAACGCGCGACGACTTACGACGTGGGCCTCGACTTCGCCCTGCTCAACAACCGTCTCAGCGCCACCTTCGACTACTACCAGCGTTATACCACCGACATGTACACCGTCGGCCCGACGCTGCCCGCCGTGCTGGGTGCCTCGACTCCGAAGGGCAACAACGCCGAGATGAAGACCCGTGGATGGGAGCTCTCCGTGGAGTGGCGCGACCGCTTCACCCTGGGCGACAAGCCGTTCAACTACAGCATCAAGGCGATGGTATGGGACAACCGCACGTGGGTGACGAAGTTCTACAACCCGACCAAATCGCTCTCGACCTACTACGAGGGGCAGGAAATAGGCACCATCTGGGGGTACCACATCGAGGGACTCTTCAAGGACCAGGCTGAGATCGACGCGCATGCCGACCAGTCCTACCTCGTCGTCTCCGACGACAACATCCTGAAGCCCGGTGACCTGAAGTTCGCCGACCTCGATAGCAGCGGCGCCGTGGACAACGGGAAGAACACGCTCGACGACCACGGCGACCTGAAGGTGGTCGGCAACACGACCCCGCGCTACCAGTTCGGCGTCACCCTGGCAGCCAACTGGAACGGCTTCGGCGTGAGTGCTTTCTTCCAGGGTGTGGGGCAGCGCGACTGGTACCCGCACCGCGAGTCCGCCTTCTTCTGGGGACAGTACGACCGTCCCTACAGCTACATGCTGAAGGAGCACACCGGCAACAACGTCTGGACGGAAGAGAACCAGAACACTGACGCCTACTGGCCGCGCTACCGTGGCTACCTGGCTCAAGGCTCGACCCGTGCACTGGGCCGGCAGGCGAACGACCGCTACCTGCAGAACGCAGCGTACGTCCGTCTGAAGAACCTGCAGGTGGACTACACCTTCAGTCCGAAGGTCTGCAAGGCGCTCCATCTGGAGAACCTCAAGGTCTATCTGGCGGGCGAGAACCTCTGCACGTGGAGTCCGCTCTACAAGCACACGAAGATGTACGACCCCGAAGTCATCAATCCGGGCGACGCTGACTTCCGTTCCACCGCCAACACCGACGGCGACGGATACGGCTATCCGCTCCTGAGCAGCTACACCTTCGGCATTAACGTAACCTTCTAACGACAACGCAAATGAAACGACACTATACACTCTTGCTCATGGGACTGCTGGCGCTGGGAGGCTCCTCGTGCGAGGACTTCCTGAACTGCCAGCCTGAGAATGCCGTCGGGTCCGAGGCTTTCATGACCTCGGAGAACGACCTGAAGCTCTACACCAACGGCTTCCTGCAGACTTTCCTCCCCTCGGAAGAGGACATTGCCTGGGGAGGCGACCAGTATGCCGACTACTGTGCCACCCGCACCTCGACGACCTTCCTGAAGGGAGACACCTGGGACTCCAGCCAGCAGGGCGGATGGTCCTGGAATGACCTCCGTCAGGTGAACTACTTCCTCGACCACCTGCCGCAGATGGAGGGCAAAATCGACGAGGCTACCTACCGGCATTATGAAGGGGTGGGACGCTTCTGGCGGGCCTACTTCTACTACAACATGGTGCGCACCTTCGGCGATGTGCCCTGGTATGAACATACGCTTGATACCGGGGAGACGGAGGAGCTCTACAAGGGACGCGACAGCCGCGAGACGGTGATGGCACACGTGCTGGAGGACCTGACGTTCGCCTCGACGTATTGCTCCACTGACGGGACGGAGGTGGAGAGCAGCACGCTTGTCACCCGTTGGGTGGCACTGGCCTTCAAGTCGCGGGTCTGCCTGTTTGAGGGCACGTACCGCAAGTACCACGACGAACTGGGTCTGCAGAGCACGGCCAACCAGTTCCTGGAAGAGGCAGCCGCTGCCGCCAAGGAGCTGATGGACAATGGCCCGTACTCGCTGGTAGACAACCCGTCGGACGTGGAGACGCAGTACCGTGCACTGTTCACGTCCGAGAAAATCAACACGCAGGAAGTCATCTGGGCGATTGCCTATCAGACGGACGTGCGCATGCACGACATTACGTGGAAGATATTCTCCGGTTCGTACGGTGCCAACTGGTCGCTGGTCCGTCCGTTCGTGAACATGTACCTGATGCGCGACGGCAGCCGCTTCACCGACCGTCCGGATTATGCCACGCTGACGTACGACCAGGAGTTTGTCGACCGTGACTGCCGCCTTGCCCAGACCGTCATCGGTCCCGATTACCAGCGGACCATCAGCGGTACGCTCCAGCCCGACGCCCCGAACTTCGCCATTACCTCCACAGGGTACATGATGATCAAGTGGGCGCTTGACGACGATGTACACGTGGGTAAGGCGACGGCAAACAATTCCATCCCCATCTTCCGCTACGCCGAGGTGTTGCTGAACTATGCCGAAGCCATGGCGGAGCTGGGACGGTGCGACCAGTCCGTGTGGAACGCTACCATCAAGCCGCTCCGCGAACGTGCCGGTGTGGACGGCAGCATCCCTGCCGACTACGACCCCTATGTAGCAGCTTATTTTGACAATCAGACACAGGACAAATGGATTCTGGAGGTGCGTCGTGAACGCGGTGTCGAGCTGGCCTTCGAAGGCGTGCGCTACGACGACATCATGCGTTGGAAGCAGGGCAAGCTCATCGAGCGTACCTGGCAGGGGATGTATGTCCCGGCAAAAGATACGCCGTACGACTTGAACCACGACGGGACGTTCGATGTGGCTTACGTCGACCAGGAGCCTGCTGCCGAAGATAAGGTAAAGGGAGTGGACTACGTCGTGCTCGACGGACAGAACTACCGCCTGTCGGAGGGTGACCACGGCTATGTGGAGTACGGCATGTCGCAAGACCGCCGTTGGCTGGACAAGAAATACCTGCGCCCTGTGCCTCTCTCTGCCATTCAAATCAACGAGGCGCTGTTGCCGCAGAACCCGGGCTGGGAGTAACTTCCGGTCCGTATGAAAAAAGAGGATGTGCCGGTGTGAGTGCCGGTGCATCCTCTTTCTTTATGGGTTGTCGGTATGACTGTTCACTCGTCCATCTCCGCCGAGCGGATGACCATCCGGGCGACGATGCCCGGTCCCTCGTAGATGAAGGCGGAGTATATCTGCACATAGTCGGCGCCCATGCGGAACATCCGTTCGGCGTCGCCGGGAGTCATGATGCCGCCTGCCCCGATGATGAAGAGGTCGGGACCGCCGTGCTTGCGCAGGTAGTCGACGGCAAAAAAGGACTTCATGCCCATGCCTTTGCCGCTGACTCCACCGGCTCCGAGGGCTTTCAGCTCGGCTTCCGTGTAGCGGCGTAGCTGGGAACGGTCCATGGTGGGTCCGGTGGCGATGACTCCGTCGAGTCCGTAACGGCTGATGAGGGAAAGTACGGTATCCATGCCCTCGGTCGTGATGTCGCCGGGGAGCTTCAGGAGGATGGGACGCCGCATGCGCATCGTGGCACGCTTCCCGGTCAGTGCGGCAAGAACCTCCTCCATGAGTGCGGCATCGATGGAGCCCCAGTTGAGGGTGAAGTAGTCGGCGACGGCGTTCAGCTCGGTGAAGAGCAGGAGGAAGTCGTCCACTGCCTGACGGCCCTCCGACGCGGGGTTCTTGTTGATGTTGACACCGACGGTCACCCGTCCGGTCTTGTGGCTGAGGCGTTGCTTGACGACCGCCAGCCCGGGGTTGTTGAAGCCCGTGCGCGAGATGAGCGATTCGTCCTTCGGCAGACGGAAGATGCGTGGTGCCGGATTGCCGGGGCAGGGGTCGGGCGTCACGGTACCTACCTCTATGAAGCCGAAGCCGTAGTCTGCCAGTTCGTTGAAGACTTCCGCCCCCTTGTCCATCCCGGCGGAAAGCCCGATGCGGTTCCGGGTGAGGATGCCTTTGCAGAGGATGTCCTCTTCCTCGTACCGGTACTGGCTGCGCAGGTAGGGGCGCAGGAGAGGGATGTAGTTGGTGAGCTTGAGCAGGGAGAAGGTGAGGCGGTGGGCACGCTCCGGTTCCAGGGCGAAGAGGAGCGGACGGAGGATGGATTTATACAGCATAGTACCTTTGCGTTTTGATTGATGACGCAAAGGTACGCAATGCCGTTGGAAGTTCCGTCTTCGAAAGGTTTATCTGTGATAAAAGCAGGTTATAAGCCGGTAGGGAATTGGTTGTCTACCTCGAAGACTACGCCGTTCATCACGAAGGTTTTGCTCGCGGGACTGTAGGTGAGGATGCAGGGAGCGGTCTTTTCCATCTCGGAGAGTTGGATGCTGCTCAAATCGGGGAGGAAGCAGTTGATTTTGTAGGTACATACAATCCGGTTCCCTTTAATCTTGCCGGCATACACCGTGTTGCCGGAATGGCTTATGCGCCCGTCTTCATAGACAGAGGAGCTTTCTTCGTTGATGAACACCCACCCGTCCCGTTTCTCAAAGGAAAGGAATATCAGCTCGTGCTTGATATCGCGGTTCCTGTAGGTCTTCCTCAGGACCAGTGAGTTGATGGGAGGAGTCGGTTGGAACGTGATTGGGAAGTCGCTGCGCTGGTAGGTCATCACTTTGGTTGCGGGGTTGTATGTCAGGGTTGCTTCCACCTGCTCGTTGGGGGAACCGTAGCGCCAACTGAACGTCTTGACCTTTGCGTTGTTCCCTTGCAGGGACAGGACTTGGGTGATTACCCAGACGTCCGAATTGAATTCATTCTCACTTTGCAGATAGCCGTAGGAAGCGGCGGACTTGTCCGGGGTCTTCAATGACTTCCCGTAGAGGTCAATGTACAGGGCGTGGTATTCGTCCGTTGTGTCTTTTTCCCAGAAACCTTTGAAAGGCTTTCCTTGTGCGAATGCGAACGAGAGCGACAGGGAAAGCAGCATGAACAGTGTAAGGATACGTCTCATGGTAAATGTGGGTGTTAAATGTGAATGAATGTCAGGCAAGCCGGTAAGCCCAGTGTGCAGACCGACTTGCCCGGAATGGAGGAGGAAGAATGACTCAGGATGCCGCCACAAGTGCAACCAGTGAGCCGACGAGTACGATGAGGATGATGAGTCCCAGCAAGCTGATGCACAGACCGGCAATGGCCAGTCCGCGTGGTACACGGAATACGCCGATGGCGGAGAAGATGAGTCCCAGCAGCCAGAGAATCCAGTCAAGTACAGGAATCCAGCACAGGAACAATGCCACAAGCGACAGGACAAAGCCTGCTGTACCGATGCCGTTCGACTTTTTTTGCGGTTCTTGTTGCACAATCACGGTCTGTTGTACGGGCTGTTGTGCGGATTGTTGCCCGTTTTCTAAAGTGTCCATAATGTAAAGTTTTTAAATTGTGTTCTCTCTAAAGGAATGATGGCTCTCTCTCACAGGGGCTTTCAGTGAAGCGATAGTGCGACACTGTACGCTGCATATCGTCGAAGCCTGTCCAAAGATATGCATATTATTTGAAACGTTGTATGGATTCTTTAAGAAAAAAGCAGGTTATAGTTTCCCCAGCCGTTCGTGGATGCCGTCGAGGTACATCCGCCAGAAGCGGGGGATGTCACGCCAGCTGTAGGCCTTCGTGAAGGGGGCGGTGAAGAAGGCGAGGAAGATGTATCCGAGGGTCTCCTGCAGGGGGCGGAGGTAGCGGATGAGGAAGTTCTTGCCGTAGTGGTGGTTGAAGTAGGCTCCGTTGCGCACCTGGTAGAACCGTTTCCACTTCTTCTTGCGTTGCCTTTCCGCCCAGGTGTCGTTGTTGTAGAAGCGTTCCTTGTACATGAGCGCGTTGGGGACGTAGAGTACCTGGAGTCCTGCCAGCACGGCCCGGTAGGCATAGTCGGTGTCGTCGTAGAAGATGAAGAGGTCCTTGTTGGGATAGCCGATGCGCTCGATGGTCGACCGCTTGATGAGCGGACCCTCGAACACCATGCCCTGGATGGAGACCAGGTGGCAGATGTAGGGCTCGACCTTGTCCAGGTGGAGCGATGAGAACGGGTCTATCAGGTTGAGGTACCTGCATTCGGTGACGAACACCTCCTCTCCCATGATGCGTCGCGGGCAGAGGATACCGACGCCGTGCATGTCGGCATCGATGAGGAAGTTCAGGCAGTCCGGCCGGGGACAGACGTCGTCGTCCATGCACCATATCCAGTCGCTGCCGCCCTCGTAGGCAGCCTTCATGCCGGTATAGAACCCGCCCGAGCCGCCGACGTTGTCCTGGTGGATGACCTCCAGGTCGGCCTGCGTGTCGAGCCATTCGGTGGTGCCGTCGGTGCTCCCGTTGTTGACCACGATGATGTGGGTCACGAGGGGAGTCATGCGGACGTAGTCGAGGGTTTTCTGCAACAGTACGAGGCGGTTGAATGTCACGATGACGGCGGTTACTTTCATGGCTGCAAGGGGTGTTTGGGGTTAGTGGATGGGGTTTGTCAGCTTCTGGCTTCGCGGAACGCCTGCTCTTCGGCTTCGGCAATGATGCGTTCCACCTCGTCGAGGTTCGGACGGGAGATGGGGGTAAGCTTGTCGTCGGAAGTGCTGTCGTGCGTCTCCTCCTCTTCTGCCGGGTCCTCGGTATAGACGGTCACTGGGTCTTCGTTGAGGATGACGGCTGCCGTGTCGGACACTTCGACGGTGACACTGCGTGCCTTCTTGGCGGCAAAGACCGCGTCGATGAACTCGGAGTCCTTCTTCAGTCGTCCGAGTGCCTGCTTGGCAGCTGCCTGCTGGCTCTCTTTCTTCGAGTATCCGGTGCCGCTTCCGCCGACGATGCCTTCCAGCAGGACATCCGACTGGAAGACGGGGCTGCTCACATCCTGCGTCTGTTCCACCAGACGGAACTCCAGCTCGACCTTGTTCTTCTGCGACCACTCGATGAGTTTCGACTTGAAGTTGACCTCCTTGTAGGCGACCTTGTCGATGTTGATGAGCTTGTGGAGGATGCGTTCCTGCATGAAGCGCATGCAGGCGTCATAGCCCCGGTCGAGGTAGATGGCGCCGATGAGTGCCTCGAAGGCGTTGCCACACATGTAGCTGTTGTGGTTGCTGGAGTGGGTGGAGTAGGTGATGAGCTTGTCCAGCCCGATTTCCACGGCAATCTTGTTGAGCGTCTCCCGCTGTACGATTTTCGAGCGCGTGTTGGTCAGGAAGCCCTCGCGTTTGCCTTCGAAGTGCTTGTAGACGACGTCCGCGACGATGGCATCGAGGATGGCGTCGCCCAGGAACTCCAGGCGTTCGTTGTTGAGCTTGTAGCCCTTGGCGCTGCGGACGGTCGAAGACTTGTGGAGCAGTGCCTCCTTGTAGTAGCTGATCGTGCGCGGATAGAAGCCCAGGATGCGGTACAAAGCAAAATAAGACTCCCTTTCCTTGGAGAAAAGGAGCCTTATTCTATATAATATAGTAATTCTCTGAAACACTGATAGCTTCTTATTCGGCGTATTTCTTAACGATTATACATGCATTGTGTCCGCCGAAGCCGAATGTGTTCGACAGGGCGGCATTGACCGTACGTTTCTGAGCCTTGTTGAACGTGAAGTTCAGGTTGTAGTCGATCTCCTCGTCGTTGTCACCCTCGGTGTGGTTGATGGTCGGAGGAACAATGTCGTTCTTCACGGCCAATACGCTGGCAAGTGCTTCGACGGCTCCGGCAGCTCCGAGGAGGTGTCCGGTCATTGACTTGGTCGAACTGATGTTCAGCTTGTAGGCATGTTCGCCGAAGAGCGCCTTGATGGCTTTCACCTCAGAGATGTCGCCCACGGGGGTCGATGTGCCGTGTACGTTGATGTAGTCGATGTCTTCAGGTTTCATCTCTGCATCCTCGAGTGCGTTCATCATCACCAGCTTCGCGCCCAGTCCTTCGGGGTGGGATGCAGTCAGGTGGTGTGCGTCGGCACTCATGCCCACGCCGGCAACCTCGGCATAGATTTTGGCACCGCGTGCCTTGGCATGTTCCAGTTCTTCGAGAATCAGACAGCCGGCACCTTCGCCCATCACGAATCCGTCACGGCTTGCGCTGAACGGACGGCTGGCACCCTGCGGGTCATCGTTGCGGGTCGAGAGGGCATGCATGGCATTGAAACCACCCACGCCGCACGGGAAGATGGCAGCTTCGGCACCACCGGAAACGATGACGTTCGCCTTGCCCAGACGGATCAGGTTGAAGGCGTCAGCCAGTGCGTTGGTCGAGGAGGCGCAAGCTGAAGAGGTCACGTAGTTGGGACCGTGGAATCCGTACATGATGGAGATTTGTCCGGCACAGATGTCGGCAATCATCTTCGGGATGAAGAAGGGGTTGTACTTGGGTCCCTGGTCTTTATGAAGTGCATAGTTTCCGGTCTCTTCCTCAAAGGTGTGCATGCCACCGATGCCGACACCGAAAATCACACCGATACGGTTCAAGTCTTCTTTCTCCACATCAAGCCCTGAATCCGTCACGGCCTCCTTGGCGGCCACGATGGCATACTGGGTGTAAAGGTCCATCTTGCGTGCTTCCTTCCGGTCGATGAAATCGTTCGGGTTAAAGTTTTTCACTTCACACGCAAACTGGGTCTTGAAGAGTGATGCGTCGAAATGAGTAATAGGTCCTGCCCCACTCACTCCGTTCACCAGGTTCTCCCATGTTTCGGGAGCGGTGTTACCTACGGGAGTCAGTGCGCCAAGACCTGTTACTACTACTCTTTTTAATTCCATAAAATTACTTCGCGTTAGCTTCGATGTAAGAAACGGCGTCACCTACGGTAGTAATCTTTTCTGCTTGGTCATCAGGAATTGAGATACCGAATTCCTTTTCGAATTCCATGATCAATTCTACAGTGTCCAATGAATCGGCTCCAAGGTCGTTTGTGAAGCTAGCTTCGTTAGTTACTTCCGATTCTTCAACGCCCAATTTATCAACGATAATTGCTTTTACTCTTGATGCGATTTCAGACATAATTTTACGATTTAAATTAATACTTTGTTGTTATTTCCTTATTTTTGCGGTGCAAAGAAAGAAAGATTTATCATTATGAGCAAATAATTAACTGATTAATTGCACTTGCTTTGCACAAATTTCACGCATCTGTGCACTAAATTAGGATATATATGCAGAAAAACATTGCCATTTTTGCTTCGGGTTCGGGTACGAACGCCGAAAACATCATCCGCTACTTTCAGGGAAACAAGACCATAAGGGTTTCTCTTGTGGTGTCAAACAAACCCGATGCTTTCGTGCTCCAGCGGGCGGAACGGCTGGGGGTACCGACGTGTATCCTGACGCGTGAGCAGTTTGCCCGGGGCGGAGAGGTCGTGGAGTTGTTGCGCGGACGGGGCATCGACTTCATCGTGCTGGCAGGGTTCCTGTTGCGTGTACCCGACGAGTTGCTTCAGGCTTATCCGCAGCGGATTGTCAACATCCATCCCGCCTTGCTGCCGAAGTATGGAGGCAAGGGGATGTACGGCGACCGGGTACACCAGGCGGTGGTTGCTGCGGGCGAGCGCGAAAGCGGCATCACTATACATTATATAGATGAGCACTACGACGAGGGGACGACCCTCTTCCAGGCAACGTGTCCCGTGGAGCCGGACGATACCCCCGAGCAGGTGGCACAGAAGGTGCATGCGCTGGAGTATGAACACTATCCGAAGGTCATCGAGCGTATCCTTCTCGGACAGGAGGCAGACTGACGATTTGCTGCCTTTCCTTCGTTTTTGCTTGACGGAGAGTTGTAAATAGCAGGTTTTCTCTAACCTGTTTTTTGCGACTCTCCGTCATTCTAGCATTCAATGGTTAATTGCGATTAACGGTTGAGGCTAAAACAGTTCTTCTATTTTAGGTTTATAAACACTTTCGATCCGAAAAACTTACATTCTAACGCTCAAACAATATTGTTTCACTCGTCAAACACTTGTGTTTGGTTCCTCAAACAATATTGTTTCACGCCCCAAACAATATTGTTTCATCCGGGAAAGTCCAATCTTTGGAACGTAAAGGTAAAATGTTTTGATTCTCATTCGCTGGAAGACGGAATGGGACTTCAATTTGTGCTGTGATAAAAAGTGTCTTCTCCTGCTGTACGGATAAGCGGAAGGAAACAGATGTACGCTAAATATTGTCTGGATGAAAGGAAAATCTCATTGATAGCATCAACATGTATTTCACGAATCTCCTGAGAATGCCTTCTTTTGCCACCGACTCGTCCCCCCCCGGGTCGAAAAATGCGATTCTGGAAGGCTTCCGCAGAACAAAATGTCAGAGCTGGAGGGGAAATTGACAATGTGTCACGAGGGGGGGAGGGTTCTGTCTTATCAGGCTTAGATGTCTCTATGTCCCAATAAAGATGGCATGGATGGGGTGGTTGATTTTTTCTTATT
>NZ_JAMBLN010000024.1:0-46026 GCF_023337025.1 Mediterranea sp. ET5
TACCAATCATCAGCAGAGCTCTTGTACTACTTGTCTGTTTGTTGCATTCTTTTCAAGTATCTAACGCTTTGCAGCGGCTTTCCTTATCGAAAGCGGATGCAAAGGTAGAGCTTTTGGGTATTCCCTCCAAACATTCTACGCACTTTTTTTGAAGAAAATTTCCCCTAGTCTGATAATGTACTAGTATTCAATCAGGTTCTCCCAGACAGTTTGGGAGCATGATTACGTCCGTGTGACACGACAGCCTCCCTCAACCAGCAGCAAGGAGGGATTTCCTTACCTTATATAAAATGACGTCCCGGCTGTTCTGTTCCAACAACCGGGACGTCAAATGCGATCAGTACGCTATCTATATACTCAGAAAAGTCAATTCATCCACACCGGCTTTTCCTCGCCTGCACTCCAGATACCGCACAGGGCGATGTCAAACACAAGCACCGAGTGGGCAGGGATGTTATCGCGGTCGGTAGTGCCATAACCCAAGGCTGCGGGAATATAAACCAACCAACGGTCGCCCTTGTATTGCCAATCGGGCAGGCGACGGTCGCCTTCGTACATCTCCTGCAAGGCTGTGGTGAAACCGGTGACCAGTCCGCTTACGGCAAACGTGGAGGGAGTGGTAATCTCATAGTCCAAGTCGGAAGTAAACGTTCCGTCGAAACGCTCGCCATTGATAAGGGTACCCTTGTAGTGCACGTACACCGAGTCGGTATACAGCACGGAGCGGCAGTCAGACGCCCCCAAGGCCGCATCGGCAAGTTCCCGGGCGTCCTGCAATACCTTCACGTAGATATAGTCATCCACCTCATCTTCCGTCACGGGAACATTGACGCCCGTGGAGCCGGTGCCCGAAGTATAATCCTGCAAATAGGAGCGGAAGACCTTCCATTCCCCCGAAGCCTCATGGGCATGCGCCACATCGGCAATGGAGTCCAGAAAATGTTCGTTGCGCACTTTCCAGTCGGCGTACGGGTCAGCCTCCTTGGTCTCATCGCAGGATGTCAATGCTCCCAGACTCAACAACAGCAGCCCAATCAGCAGAAACAAACTTTTCTTCATAGATTCATCCTCAAATCAGTGTCTTCAACAGACTGGTTATACTTACCTTGTCGGCGATGATGCCGTTCAGTTCGGCAATGGGCACACGCTCCTGCTGCATCGTGTCGCGGTCACGCAGCGTCACGCAGTTGTCTTCCAGCGTCTGATGGTCGACGGTGATGCAATAGGGAGTACCGATGGCGTCCTGACGGCGGTAACGCTTGCCGATGGAGTCCTTCTCGTCGTACTGGCAGTTGAAGTGGAAGCGCAGGTCGCTGATGATTTCGCGCGCCTTCTCAGGCAGACCGTCTTTCTTCACCAGGGGGAGCACCGCCAACTTCACAGGTGCGAGTGCGGCAGGCAGTTTCAGCACGACGCGGGTCTCACCGTTCTCCAGGGCCTCTTCCTTGTAGGAAGCACACATCACACTCAGGAACATGCGGTCAACACCGATGGAAGTCTCGATGACGTACGGGGTATAGGACTCGTTCAGCTCGGGGTCGAAGTACTTGATGCTCTTGCCGCTGTACTTCTCATGCTGGGACAGGTCGAAGTTAGTACGCGAGTGGATACCCTCCACCTCCTTGAAGCCGAAGGGCATCTTGAACTCGATGTCCGTAGCGGCATTGGCGTAGTGGGCCAGCTTCTCGTGGTCGTGGTAACGGTAGTGGTCTTCGCCGAAGCCCAGTGCCTCGTGCCATTTCAGACGGGTCTCCTTCCACTTCTTGAACCACTCCAGCTCGGTGCCGGGGCGAACGAAGAACTGCATCTCCATCTGCTCGAACTCGCGCATGCGGAAGATGAACTGGCGTGCCACAATCTCGTTACGGAAGGCCTTGCCGATCTGGGCAATGCCGAAGGGCACTTTCATGCGACCGGTCTTCTGCACATTGAGGAAGTTCACGAAGATGCCCTGCGCCGTCTCGGGGCGGAGGTACACTTTCATGGCACCGTCAGCCGTCGAGCCCATTTCGGTGGCGAACATCAGGTTGAACTGACGCACCTCGGTCCAGTTCTTGGTACCGGAGATGGGGCAGACGATTTCCTCATCGAGGATAATCTGGCGCAGCTCGTTCAGGTCGTTGGCGTTCATCGCCTTCGAATAGCGTTCGTGCAAGGCGTCGCGCTTTGCCTGGTGTTCGAGCACGCGTGCGTTGGTGCTGCGGAACTGAGCCTCGTCAAAGGCGTCACCGAAACGCTTGGCTGCCTTTGCCACTTCCTTGTTTATCTTCTCGTCGTATTTGGCTATTTGGTCTTCAATCAGGACATCCGCCCGGTAGCGCTTCTTCGAGTCGCGGTTGTCTATCAACGGGTCGTTGAAGGCATCCACGTGGCCCGAGGCCTTCCAGATGGTGGGATGCATGAAGATGGCCGAGTCGATGCCCACAATGTTCTCGTGGAGCAGCACCATGCTCTGCCACCAATATTGCTTGATGTTGTTTTTCAACTCTACACCCATCTGGCCGTAGTCGTACACTGCGCCCAGACCGTCATAGATGTCGCTTGACGGAAATACGAAACCGTACTCCTTGCAGTGCGACACGATCTTCTTGAATACATCTTCTTGTTGTGCCATTGTATTTAAATCTTTTTCTTTGCCCGTATGCTCGGTGGGCAAGCTGGCCTCTGCATAAGGTCCGGACTTGCCGCCCCTTCGTATGGAAGGAAGTGCAAAGTAAATGATTTTTTTCGTATCCGTCCGTATCTCCTTGCCAGTCTTATTATTCTTTCACACTAGAATGGCAGTAAATAAGGGCTTTTCGTTACAATCTCACACGTCAGGACCGTACCGGATGACAACTGCGAAACGACTTCCGACTCCTGCTTGCACCGCTGCCCAAGGGGCGGCGGGATGCTATATATAATAAGGTATAGGAAGACGGACTTCCCTCCACCGGCATGCCTCCCGGTCCGTCTGATATTAAAATTCCCTAAAAAGGGCAATGCCGACTGATTTTCAGGCGGACGTCCTTTTGCCGGTTGGAGAAAAGCGATACATTTGCATTAACAATATTGTTAGTCACTTCAGTTAAACCAATCTGACAGCACCATGCAGACAACAGACAGACACACGGAAGACACTGAGACCAAAATCCTTAAGGCTGCCGAGAGGGAGTTCCTTGAAAAGGGCTACGGCGGAGCGAGGACCACATCCATCGCCGAGGCCGCCGGCGTCACGCACGCCATGCTTCACTACTATTTCCGTACGAAGGACAAGCTTTTCGAACGGATAGTCACCGAGAAGATGGGACTGCTGAGCGAAATCATGCTGAGCGCCATCGAGGAGAGCGACCTGCCCCTGCCTGACAAGATACGACAGGGGGTGGAGCGGCACTTCGACTTCCTCACGGCAAACCCGGACCTGCCGCGCTTCATCGTGAACGAAATCTACAGCCGTCCGGAACGTATCAAACTGATGACGGGGGAGCTACAGCCGACTGCCACCCGGGTGCTGCACAACTTGCAGACGGAAATCGACCGTTGTGCGGCACAGGGGCTTTGCCGACGGGTGGACGCACGGATGCTGCTCGTCGACATTGTGTCCCTCAATGTATTCCTGTTCATCGCCACCCCGATCCTGCAGGGGGCGCTGGGAGGTCTCTTCGGGAGCAGGGAGGAATTTTTCCGGATGCGCAGGGAGGAGAATGTACGGACCATACTGACTAAACTGGGAATCGAATGAATACGCTCAGACATTACTGGCTCCTGGCACTGATGTGCTGCACCGCCGTACACCTCGCGGCGCAGGAGCTGACCCTGGAGGAATGTGTCGGACGGGCGCAGGCGAACTACCCGCTCATCCGCAAGTACGACATCCTGGAACGGACGACCGCGGTCAACCTCTCGGACATCCGCAAGGGCTGGCTGCCGCAGCTGTCGGTCTACGGACAGGGCACCGTGCAGAACGAGACGCCTTCCTTCCCGGACGTGCTCGCAGGGATGCTCCGACAGAACGGGATGAACCTGGAGGGACTGGACAACTGGCAGTACAAGGTCGGCGCGGACCTCAGCCAGACCGTGTGGGACGGCGGGGCGTCCCGGTCCCAACGGAACGTCGAACGGGCACGCGAGGCGGAGCGGCGGACGTCGGTGGACGTGCAGCTCCATGCCGTCCGGCAACGGGTGGAGGACCTCTTCTTCGGCATCCTGCTCGTGGAGGAACAGGTGCGTCAGACGGAAGCCACCCTGTCGCTGCTCCGGAGCAACCTGGAGCGGCTGAGGGTGATGCACCGCAACGGCACCGCCATGCAGTGTGACGTCGACAGGATGGAAGCGCAATGCCTCGTCTCCCGGCAACAGCTGACGCAGGCGGAGGGCACGGCGGCAACCTTCCGCAGACTGCTCGGACTCTTCGTCGGGGAGCCGCTGGAGGGACGGACGCTGGCGCTCCCGGAGGCGGAGCTCCCCACGGACCTGACGCCGGCACGCCCCGAGCTGAAACTGTTCGACGCACGGTTGCTCACCAACGAGGCGCGGCAGGCGGACGTCACGGCGGGCGTCATGCCCCGTGTCGGACTGTTCGCCCAGGCGTACTACGGCTATCCGGGATTCAACTACTTCGAGAGCATGATGCAGCACGACCTCTCGCTCAACCTGCTGGCAGGCGTAAGAGTCTCCTGGAACATCGGGGCGCTCTACACGAAGCGAAACGCCCGGCAACGGCTACGCCTCTCGTCCGCCGACATCGCTGCCGAGCGGGATGCCTTCCTCTTCAACAACCGGCTGGAGGTGCGGGAACAGCTCGACCGCATCGACGAACTGAAGAAGGTCATGGAGGACGACAGCCGCATCGTCGAACTGCGCACCAACGTGCGGCGGGCTGCCGAGTCACAGCTGACGAACGGGGTCATCGACACCACCGACCTGCTGGGCAAGCTGACCGACGAGAACCGGGCACGGCTCGACGCGTCCTACCACCGCATCCAGCTGCTGCAACACATTTACCAACTTAAACACACCGTGAACCAATGAAACAGACTGCCTTTCTCCTTGCTGTCGCCTGCCTGGCGGGTGCCTGCGGGAACGACCGGGACTATGATGCCACGGGCATCTTCGAAGCCAACACCGTGACCGTCTCCGCTGAGACGGCAGGGAAGATTCTCCGCCTCAACCTCGACGAGGGCGACAGCCTCACCATGGGACAGTCCGTCGGCATCGTCGACACCACTCAGCTCGCCCTCCGGCGGAAACAGCTGCAAAGCCGGCAACGGGCCGCCGAACAGACCTCGCCCGACATCGCCGCACAGGCGGCAGCCCTGCGTGCACAGATTGCACACCAGCAGGAGGAGTGCGCCCGCATCGGACGGTTGCTGGCGGACGGAGCGGCGACCGGGAAACAGGCGGACGATGCACGCGCCCGGCTGAACGTCCTGCGCGGACAGCTCGATGCCCTCCTCTCCACCCTCGGCAAGAACCGCAGCTCCATCAGCGAGAATGCGTCCGCCTTGCAGTATGAACGGGAGGAGGTCGAGGAACAGCTGCGGAAGAGCCGCATCACCGCGCCGCTCACGGGGACAGTCCTGCTCAAGTATGCCGAAGCGGGGGAATATGCCACGCCGGGGCGTCCGCTGTTCAAGATGGCGGACCTCGACAACGTCTACTTCCGCTGCTACTTCACCGCCGCCCAGCTCGCCCACCTCAGGTTGGGACAGGAGGTGACCGTCATCGCGGACTTCGGCGGAGACGAACAGTACGAATACCCGGGGCGCGTCACCTGGATTGCGCAGGAGAGCGAGTTCACGCCCAAGGCCATCCAGACCCGCGACTCTCGGGCGAACCTGGTGTATGCCGTCAAGGTAGCCGTGAAGAACGACGGACGGCTGAAGCTCGGACAATACGGGGAAGTGCGCCTATGAACAGCCTCATCGACATCCGCGGACTCACCAAGGACTACGGACGGACCACCGCCCTCCGCGAGGTGACCTTCTCCGTCCCCGAGGGGAGCATCTTCGGGCTCATCGGACCCGACGGAGCCGGGAAGACCACCCTCTACCGCATCCTTGCCACCCTGCTCACCCCCGACCGGGGCACGGCGACCGTCGCCGGACTGGACGTGGTCCGTGAGTTCAGACAGCTGCGCACGCTCATCGGCTACATGCCCGAACGCTTCTCCCTCTACCCCGACCTGACCGTCGACGAGAACCTGCACTTCTTCGCCTCGCTCTTCGGCGTGAAGTTCAGGGACCACTTCGACCTCATCGCCCCGATATTCAGCCAGCTCGCCCGCTTCCCCGACCGCAGGGCAGGAGCCTTGTCCGGCGGCATGAAGCAGAAGCTGGCACTGAGCTGCGCCCTCATCCACCGTCCGCGCATCCTGCTGCTCGACGAGCCTACCACCGGGGTGGATGCCGTGTCGCGCAGCGAGTTCTGGGGGATGCTCGCCACCCTGAGGGAGAAGGGCATCACCATCCTCGTCTCGACCTCCTACATGGACGAGGCAGCGCGTTGCGACCGGATTGCCCTGCTCCACCGGGGACGCATCCTCGGCATCGACCCGCCCACGCGCCTCACCGCCCGGCTCGGGGACCCGCTCTACGCCGCTTCCGCCGGAGAGATGTACCCGCTCCTGCTTGCCCTGCGCGGCATGCCGGGCGTGAAGGACTGCTACACCTTCGGGGCGACACTCCACGTGGTCGCCGACGAAGGGTTCGACCCGGACGGGACGGAGACCGCCCTCCGCCGGCAGGGACTGGCGGACGTCTGCATCCGTCCGGTGGAAGCCACCATCGAAGACCTGTTCATCAAACTTGCACAACATGAAGACTAGCGAAAACGTCATCTCCGTCCGCCACCTCACGAAGCGGTTTGGCGACTTCACCGCCGTCGACGACCTCAGCCTCGACGTCCGGAAGGGAGAAATCTTCGGCTTCCTGGGTGCCAACGGAGCCGGCAAGACCACCGCCATGCGCATGCTCTGCGGACTCAGCCGACCCACGTCGGGCAGCGGCACGGTCGCCGGGTTCGACATCGTCCGCCAACCGGAGGACATCAAGCGGCACATCGGCTACATGAGCCAGAAGTTCTCACTCTACGGGCAGCTCACCGTCCGCGAGAACCTCACCCTCTTCGCCACCATCTACGGCATGCCGGCATCCGACATCCGCCGGAAAGCCGACGAAGCCTGCCGCACCCTGGGCATGGACGGCGTCCGCGACCGCCCCGTCAGGGACCTGCCCCTCGGCTGGAAGCAGCGGCTCGCCTTCACCGCCGCCACCCTGCACACCCCGGACATCGTCTTCCTCGACGAGCCGACGGGCGGAGTCGACCCTGCCACCCGCCGGAAGTTCTGGGAGATGATTTACCGGGCTTCGTCCGAGGGCATGACCCTCTTCGTGACGACCCACTACCTCGACGAGGCGGAGTACTGCCACCGCGTGTCTATCATGGTCGACGGACGCATCCGTGCGCTCGACAGCCCTGCCGGGCTCAAGCAGCAGTTCCGCGCCGCGACCATGGACGAGGTGTTCCGCATTGTGGCACAAGATGCCCGTCGCACGTAAGCCCGTCCCCGTTCACCGATTGCCAACAACCAAACAGCCAAGCCATGTCCATCTTCCGCTCACTCATCCGGAAAGAGGTGCTCCACCTCCTGCGCGACCCGCGCACGGTCGCCGTCGTGCTCGTCATGCCCGTCGTCCTGCTGCTGCTCTTCGGCTTCGCCATCTCGACCGAAGTCAACGGCGTCCGGCTCCTCGCCGTCGTCGGGCAGCACACCGACGAGACCCACCGCCTGCTCGAACGCTTCCGCTCCAACCCCTACTTCACGCTCGAAGGCATCGTCGCCCCACACGAGGCGGACGACCTCCTGCGACAGGGGAAGGCGGACGCCGTCCTCGTCCTCCGCACCGACGACGGACAGCTCACCCATCAGGTCATCACCGACGCCTCGAACACCAACCTGGCGCAGACCGCCACCGCCTACATCGAGAGCGTCGTATCCGGCACGTCCCCCTCGCCCGTCGTCCTCCACACGCTCTACAATCCGCAGCTCAAGAGCGCCTACCAGTTCGTGCCCGGCATCATGGGGATGATATTCATCCTCATCTGCTCCATGATGACCTCCGTGTCCATCGTCAGCGAGCGGGAGTCGGGCACCATGGACCTGCTGCTCGTGTCGCCCGTCCGTCCGCGGACCATCATCCTGGGCAAGCTCGTCCCCTACTTCCTGCTCTCGTGCCTGCTCCTCGGACTGATGCTCACCCTGAGCTACACCGTCCTCGGTCTTCCGTTCTCACCGAGCGCACTGCACGTCGTCTGGCTGAGCCTCCTCTACATCATCCTCGCCCTCGGACTGGGAATGCTCGTTTCCACGCTCGTCTCGACCCAGGTGGCGGCACTCCTCGTGTCGGGCATGCTGTTCATGGTGCCTGTCATCATGCTCTCGGGCATGATTTTCCCCGTCGAGAACATGCCGGTGGCGCTGCAGGGCGTGTCCTGCCTCATCCCGGCACGCTGGTACATCTCCGCCCTGCGCGTGCTGATGATCCAGCAGCTGCCCGTCCGCCACATACTGCCCCAGACCGCCGTCCTCGCCCTCATGACGCTCGTCGTCCTGACGCTGGCTGCCAAGAAGTTCAACCTACGAAAATGACCCACCCATGCAGACCCGAATCCTACGCATCCTCCTCAAGAAGGAACTCACACTGATGCTGCGCAACCCGCTCATCCCCCGCCTCATCGTGGCCATGCCGCTGCTCGTCATGCTCGTCATCCCCCTGGTGGCGGACCTCGACGTGAAGGACGTCGGCGTGGCAGTGGTCGACCGTGACCACAGCCTCCTGTCACGCCGCCTGGTGGCGGACATGGACGCCTCGGCATCCCTCACCGTGACGGCAGTCTGCGACACCTACGACGAGGCACTCCGCCACATCGAGCGGGGCGACGCGGACGTCGTGCTGACCATTCCCTCCGGCTACTTCCGCGACCTCAGCGGGGGCAAGTCGCCCCACCTCGACCTGAGCGCCAACGGGGTCAATGCCACCAAGGGCATCCTCGGCGCCCAGTACGCATCCCGTTCGCTCCTGCAGACGCTCGCACGGTGGTCGGCTGAAGAAGGGACGGATCTCCCCGAAGCTGCGGCCGCCAGCATCCTCAACCGCTACAACCCGACGCTCAACTTCCGCAACTACATGATACCTGCTCTCATGGTGGTGCTGCTCATCCTCATCTGCGGCTTCCTGCCCGCGCTGAACCTCGTGAGCGAGAAGGAGAGCGGGACCATCGAGGCGATGAACGTCACTCCCGTGGGGCGGTTCACCTTCGTCCTCTCCAAGCTCATCCCGTTCTGGGCGGTCGGCCTGCTCGTCGTCACGGTCGGGATGCTCGTCGGCTGGCTGGTCTACGGACTCGTCCCTGCGGGGCACATCGCGTACATCTACCTTGCCGCCATCCTGTTCACCCTCGTCATGTCGGGGTTGGGCGTGAGCATCGCCAACCGTTCATCGACCCTTCTGCAAAGCATCTTCGTCATGTTCGCCTTCATCGTCATCTTCCAGCTGATGGGCGGCCTGTTCACCCCCATCGCCTCCATGCCCCGTTGGGCACAGGTCCTCACCTACGCCATTCCCCCACGCTACTTCATCGAAATCATGCGTGCGGTCTACCTGAAGGGCGCCGGCATCGCCGACCTGTGGCAGCAGTACGCCGCCCTCGCCGCCTTCGCTCTCCTGTTCTGCCTCGTCGCCGCGAAAACATACCGGAAGAGAGAATGAAGCAATTGACAATTGACAATGGATAATTGACAATTGCCTTTCGGCGTGAGGATGTTTCCACCCGACGATGAATGTAGGGGCGACATAACACAATTGACAATTGACAATGGACAATTGACAATTACCTTGCGGCGTGGGGGATGTGACTGCAAGGCGATAATTGTCCATTGTCAATTATCAATTGTTAATTGAATATGTTGGACCGGGCGACCAGACCGGTCGCCCCTACACCGTGGGTATTTCCCGACTATCACAATGACACCGTTTTCCCCGTTTTAACATCACATTTTCCTGATTTGCCGTTTTCAGCTAACGCACATTTTCTCAATTTCGTCCCAATTAGAAAATCGCACGTTAATTATTTTAAGATACGTCCGTTAGAACGCATCAAAATAAACCGTTATTCACATAATTATACCGTTCCTAACACAGAAAAAGCGTCCGCCGCCCCCCTTTTTACGGTCGAAAGCACCTGTGATTGGCTTCGTACGGACGCGTCCGCACCACCGTACCGACGTGTCCGCACGCTCGTAGTCGTTCGTCCGTACGAAAACAGCCACCTGTCCCCATTTTTTAGCGACCGAAGGGGCACGATTTCCGATGTGTGAAATTGCGCCATTCCGTGTGAAAAGGCCGACGTAAGGGAACAGGGAAGGAGAAGAATACCACAAAAGGGAAGGAAACGGACGGAAATGCCGTCAATGTGTATTTCATGAATCGCGCGAGAAGCCCCTTCCCGGTCACCAACTCGTATTTTGCCGCAACGAAGGGGCTTCTCAGGCGGTTCGTTTGACGTTTTGACAGAATGACAATCAGAGGTGATTGGATTAAAAAATCTTATCGGCCGGGATCACCCTTGCACAATCACTTGCCGCCACTTATTTTTACGCCCAAAAAAGAATATGAAACGTTGTGTGCTTCAGGCTCTCACGCAGAGCCATTCTCGCCCCCTCCTCGCCCTCGCAGCGTTGGGGCTCCCCCTCCTCCCCGTCCGTGCCACCACCGGGAACGAAGATGACACGCCACACCACCGCATCGACCTGGCAGGCAACATCCTGACAGCAGACCTCTGGCAGGTCGGAGTGGGTTATCACTGGATGGCGCTGCCCTGTGTCGGTGTCGGCGGTGCCGTCGGTTTCTGGGGAGCGTTGGACATGGAAGGTACCCCAAGCGGCAAAGGGTGGGCAGTCACCGACGACCCAAAGTCCTCCACCAACCTCTACCTCCGTCCGTCGGTCTTCCTCGTGTCCCCACCCCTCCTGCGGACACGCTTCACGGACTTCCATCTCACCGGAGAAGCCGGACTGCTGCTGAACATCCCCTACGAACGGGTAGACATCACACGCTACGACAGGGTACCGGGCATCCCGACCGACTATGACCACATCAACAGCCACAAGGGGCGCATCCATGCCTTCGAACTGCGCGTGGGCGTCTCCTCCGGCATCGATGACGGACTGACCCTCTCCGTCGGCTACCAGCTCTCCACCCTCGACCCCTACGCCATGCGGCGGGACCTCTCCTACGAAGGGGTGCGGTTCGACACGTTCTACCCCAAGGCGCGCGTCCAGCACGGTGCCTACCTCTCGCTCTCGATTTACCTGTGAGCCGTCCCGATGCGGGGACCGCTTCTTTCTCCAGCGGAAGAGGCGTCCCGTCACCCCGTCTGCCGCTTTCTTCCCGACATGCCCTGCCCCCGTCCGGATGCTAATATTCCTTCATTTTCCCGAAAAGACGGACGAAAAAGCAAGGGATTCCGCGACAAATTGACTATTTTTGCGCAATATACATGAACAGTGGAACAACAGCTATGAGCGATAACATCCAAGACACAGAGACACCAACCAACGAACATTCGGACTATCGGCCTGCCGACACACGCGATGACAACGTGCGCCACCAACTGAGCGGCATGTACCAGAACTGGTTTCTGGACTATGCCTCCTACGTGATCCTGGAACGTGCCGTGCCGCACGTGAACGACGGACTGAAGCCCGTGCAGCGCCGTATCCTCCACTCCATGAAGCGGCTCGACGACGGACGCTACAACAAGGTGGCAAACATCGTGGGACATACGATGCAGTTCCACCCGCACGGCGACGCCTCCATCGGCGACGCCCTGGTGCAGCTGGGTCAGAAGGAGCTCCTTATCGACCATCAGGGAAACTGGGGAAACATCCTCACGGGCGACGATGCAGCGGCTCCGCGTTACATCGAGGCACGCCTGTCGAAGTTCGCCCTCGACGTGGTGTTCAACCCGAAGACGACGGAATGGAAGCTGTCCTACGACGGACGCAACCGCGAGCCCATCACGCTCCCGGTGAAGTTTCCGTTGCTGCTGGCGCAGGGTGTGGAAGGTATCGCCGTGGGACTCTCGTCGAAGATACTGCCCCACAACTTCAATGAGCTGTGCGACGCCGCCATAGCCTACCTGCACGGCCAGCCGTTCCACCTCTATCCGGACTTCCAGACGGGCGGTTCCATCGACGTGTCGCGGTACAACGACGGCGAACGGGGCGGCAGCGTGAAAGTCCGTGCGAAAATCAACAAGCTGGACAACAAGACGCTCGTCATCACGGAGATTCCCTATGGCAAGACCACTTCGACCCTGATAGACTCCATCCTCAAGGCGGTGGAGAAGGGCAAAATCAAGATACGGAAGGTGGAGGACAACACGGCGGCACATGCCGAGATACTCGTCCACCTGGCACCGGGCGTGTCGTCGGACAAGACGCTCGACGCGCTCTATGCCTGCACAGACTGCGAGGTGAACATCTCGCCCAACTGCTGCGTCATCGACGACAAGAAGCCCCACTTCCTCAGTGTGAGCGACGTGCTGCGCAAGTCGGTGGACAATACCCTCAACCTGCTGCGGCGCGAACTGGAGATACGCAAGGGAGAGCTGCAGGAGAGCCTGCACTTCGCCTCCCTCGAGAAGATATTCATTGAGGAGCGCATCTACAAGGACCGTCCGTTCGAACAGGCGGAGGACATGGATGCCGCCTGCGCACACATCGACAAGCGTCTGACCCCCTTCTACCCGCAGTTCATCCGTGAAGTGACGAAGGACGACATCCTCCGCCTGATGGAAATAAAGATGGGACGCATCCTCAAGTTCAACAGCGACAAGGCGGACGAGGCCATCGCACGCATGAACGAGGAGATAGCCGAAATCGACAAGGAGCTGGGCAACATGGTCGAGGTCACCTCGCGCTGGTTCCGGATGCTCAAGCAGAAGTACGGCAAGGACCATCCCCGCCTCACCGAAATACGCAGCTTCGACACCATCGAGGCTACCAAGGTGGTGGAGGCGAACGAGAAGCTGTACATCAACCGCGACGAGGGCTTCATAGGCACGAGTCTGAAGAAGGATGAGTTCGTGGCGAACTGCTCGGACATCGACGACGTCATCCTCTTCTACAGCACGGGCAAGTACAAGATTGTCCGCGTCCCCGACAAGATGTTCGTGGGGACGGACCTCATACACATCGATATCTTCAAGAAGAACGACAAGCGCACCATCTACAACGTGGTCTACCGGGACGGCGCCCAAGGCGACTACATGATCAAGCGCTTCTTCATCACCGGCATCATACGCGACCGCGAATATGACTGCACCTACGGCAAGCCGGACTCGAAAGTGGTCTACTTCACGGTCAACCCGAACGGGGAGGCAGAGGTCATCAAGGTCACGCTGAAGCCTGTCCCCCGCCTGCGACGCATCACCTTCGAACGCGACTTCGCCGAGGTCCCCATCCGTGCGCGTGGTGCCCGCGGCAATCTGCTGACGCGGAACGAGATTCACAAGATTGCGCTGAAGCAGCGTGGCGGTTCGACGTTGGGCGGACGGAAGGTGTGGTTCGACACCGACGTGCAACGCCTGAACTACGACGGACGCGGCAAGTACCTGGGAGAGTTCCAGAACGACGACCAGATTCTCGTGGTACTCAAGAACGGCGACTTCTACACGACGGACTTCGACGAGAACAACCACTTCGAGCGTAACCTGAGCTTCCTCGAGAAGTTCGACCCGACGAAGGTGTGGACGCTCGCCCTCTTCGACCACTCCCAGAAGGGGCACCTTTACCTGAAACGCTTCGTCTTCGAGAGCACGGCACGTCACCTGAACTACATGGGCGACAACAAGCGCAACGAACAGGTACTCCTCACCGACGAGTGTTATCCGCACCTGCAGGTGGTCTTCGGGGGCGAAGACAGCTTCCGCGAACCGCTCGACATCGAGGCGGAAGAGTTCGTCGCCCAGAAAGGCTTCCGTGCAAAAGGCAAGCGGGTGACCTCCTACCAGGTCGCCGCCGTCAACGAGCTGGAGCCGACACGCAAGCCCGAGCCCAAGCCTGAACCGGAAAAGAAGGAAGAGCCCGAGCCTGTGAACGAGGACCCCGACGCACACAAGAGTGACAGCGACATCATCGACGAAATCACCGGTCAAATGAAACTGTTCTAGCCATGAGACGTAGTATCCTGCTCCTCGCCATCCTCTTCACCTGGGCGGTCTCCGCGCTGAGTCAAGAGAACGACAGCCTCCCCATCAACCACTTCGTGACACGCTCCACGCTGGTGGGCGTCGGCTACACACAGATACTGGACACCTACCTGTCCCCCGCCGAATATGCGGGCATCGAAGGACGCTTCCTGCACGAACGCATGCGCATGACCAAGCTGTTCGGCGGACGTGTCTCCACCCAAAGCATGGTGCAGAGCAACCTCGCCTACACCGAGAACCGGTCCGGCTCCGGCAGCGAGTTCGCCGGGATGGTGAACTGGACCTACGGACTGCACTACCACTTCCCGATAAACGGGAACCTGCGTATCCTCGTGGGCGGACTGGGCGACGGGAACCTGGGCTTCATCTACAACACGCGCAACTCCAACAACCCGGCACAGGCCAAGGCATACATCAACCTCACTGCCTCGGCGATGGCGTTCTACAAGTTCCGCATCGGACGACGGCCCTTCTCCGTACGTTACCAGGTGAACGTCCCCTTCGTGGGAGCGATGTTCTCCCCGGGTTACCAACAGTCGTACTACGAAATCTTCACCCTGGGCAACCACGACAAGGTGGTACGGTTCACCTCCCTGCATAACCAGCCGTCGATGCGTCAGCTGCTCACCCTCGACATCCCGGTTGGAGGGACGACCCTCCGCGTGGGCTATCTGGGCGACTACCAGCAGTCGAAGGTGAACAACATCCGCTGCCACACATACTCCCACGCCTTCATGGTGGGCTTCGTGAAGAACTTCTACCTCATCAAACACAAAGACCCGTTGCGCAAGCAACTGCCGTTCTAATCCTCCTGCAACATGAAACATTCACATGGACTTTTTCATACCTTATTCTATCTGCTGACTCTCGGATTGTTCTCGTGCATCGACGCCGAAACGTACAGCGACAGCCCACGGGGCAACTTCGAGGCATTGTGGCACACCATCGACGAGCAGTACTGCTTCCTGGACTACAAGGCACAGGAGTACGGGCTTGACTGGGACGAAGTGCACGAACGTTACAGCCGCGACATCGTCGACAACATGACGGACAAGGACCTGTTCAATGTGTTCGACCGGATGCTTGCCGAACTGCGCGACGGACACGTCAATCTCTACACGGGCTTCGATGTGGCACGTTACTGGGACTGGTACGAGGACTACCCGAAGAACTTCAGCGACAGCATTCAGCGCATCTACCTCGGCAAGGACTACCACATCGCCTCGGGACTGAAGTACAAGGTGCTCGACGACAACATCGGCTACATCTACTACGAGAGCTTCAGCGATGCCGTGGGCAACGGCAACCTGAGCGACATGTTGCAGGAGCTCGCCATCTGCAAAGGGCTCATCATCGACGTACGCAACAACTCCGGCGGCCAGCTGACCAACGCCGACCGCATTGCCGCCCGCTTTACCAACAAGAAGGTATTGACCGGCTACATCTGCCACAAGACCGGTCCGGGGCACAGCGACTTCTCCGAACCTTATCCGGTCTACCTGGAGCCATCGGGCAGCGTGCGCTGGCAAAAGCCCGTCTGTGTGCTGACAAACAGAAGCTCCTACAGCGCCACCAACGACTTTGTCAACACCATGAAGCAACTGGAGAACATCACCATCGTGGGCGACCGCACGGGAGGCGGCTCTGGTCTCCCCTTCTCCTCGGAACTTCCCAACGGGTGGTCCATCCGTTTCTCCGCCAGCCCCATGTACGACCCGCAGATGAACCACCTGGAGTTCGGCATCGATCCGGATGTGCAGGTGGACATGAGTGCCGATGACATGCGGCGCGGCAAAGACACGATAATCGAGACCGCACGCCGCATTTTGAATGAAAAGGCTTTGTGATAAAGAAAAATCCGTTTATCTTTGCACCGCTAAATAAGGTAATATGCCTTCCTGCGCTTGTGGCGTAATTGGTAGCCGCGCCAGACTTAGGATCTGGTGTCTTACGACGTGTAGGTTCGAGTCCTATCAAGCGCACTTCATAAAAACGCCGAGTAGATATTCATTAACTACTTGGCGTTTTTTATTGGCAGGAGCTTTACCTTTTTAACACAATCGATGGAATGACCTACTACCTAACCATCAATAACAGGCTGAGAGACGAAGAATATTGATAAAAACCATAAGACCTAAAATAAGAACCCATGGCACGAAATTTTGGAAAAACCTGGTGGGGAGAACAGTGGCTGGGTGCATTGACGCACATCGACTACGCCAACCGTATTCCACGCGGGGCTTCGTATGCACGCAAAGGAGCTGTAACAAAGCTTGCAATCAATAAAAATAAAGGAGAAATCAAAGCGACTGTCCAAGGAACACGCAAATACAAGGTCCTCCTATCCCTTCCTCCTTGTTCTCCTACGAAAGTGAAACAACTGATTAACAATATACTTTCCCAACCCATGATCCTTTCACGCCTGTTGAATCGTGAGCTGGACCCAGCATTGTTGCAGATAGCTCAATCGATTCATCTCAATCTGTTTCCCCGGACGTGGAATGACCTTAAAATGAGTTGTAGCTGTCCGGACTGGGCTGTGCCGTGCAAGCACATTGCTGCAGCCATCTATAAGGTGAGCCAGGAAATCGATAACAATCCTTTCCTGATCTTCGAATTGCATGGGGTCGATTTACTACAAGAGATACGAGACAGAGGCATTCGTCTGGATACGAAAGAGCTCCTGTCTCCCGTGGAATGGCACACATTGGTGCATCCGGATAAAGAGAGAGAAAGGACTTCAGTGCCCGAAAGATTCACGCCAGATATGTCCAACCTCCCTCCGATGGGGAAATTGCAATGCAAACTATTGCAACCGTCCCCTGCATTTTATGACGCTGGAGATTTCCTGTCCATTTACCAGAAGAGCACGGAACGGTGCAGCCGGTTAGCAGCAAAACTCCAGAGGTACGGAGTTCAGGCACTACCTCCCGAAGCTTACCAACAGGAAACGATATACCCATCCACAAAGTTACAAGTTCGTTTCAATGACCACGACCAGCCCTCCGCCCAGTTGTCAGACAATGCTATGGATGAGTCCCGAACCATATCTTTCTCTACACTGTTTGCCTCGCTGCTGAGCCTGAATCCTGATGACCTGGGTCGCTATCAACCCGAAGTGGAGCTACTCTATCAGGTAGCCCAGTGGGCACTTGGACTGTGGACTATGGGAGCCGTGGTTCCCCAAATAGTAAGCCTGCGGGAACAGAGCTATGTCGTCCGCTGGCTACCTACGCCACTGAACGAATATGTCTCCCGATGCTCGACCGAGCTTGACCGCGTACTGCCTGCAGGTCTAGTTGAGTATCAAGAAGGCGACCAAGCCCTGCCAGTGGAACATCCTGAACTGTGGCTGACATCGTTCTTCTTGAAACAAGTGCAGACATGGGCTGCTCCCACCACTTTGATTCATCCAGTCAGCAACCTGTTCTTCGGGACAGGACCTGTATCATTCTCACAAATCGGAGAGAAGAACATTCCTGGTGGTATAAAAGCATGGACAGATTGCCTTTTCATGGGGAATCAACGTTTCCGCCCGCTTCTCCAAGTCGATGAGACCTCACACGGATTTGCTTTGTCCATCCAGGTAACGGATACTTCCTCTCAACAGTCCTTGCCAATCCCGCTATCCGTTATACTGTCAGACAAACAGTACGAAACCAGCCGCTATGAGATTCTGAAAGATTTATCCGTCTTGACCAAGAAGATTCCCAAGCTTACGGCTTACATGAATGAAGGGGCGACAGAACCTGTATTTCTCTCCATGCAGGATATCGTTCCTTTCCTTTTTGAAACAGTCCCCTTCATACAGCTCTTACAGGCTAAAGTCCTCCTTCCCCAATCCATGAAGCATCTGATACGGCCCAAAGTGTCGGTGCAGTTGTCAAAACGCGCTACGGACAGCCGAGCATTTATCCGATTGGATGACCTGCTGACTTTCCACTGGCAGATAGCCTTGGGTGATGATTGCCTGCCGCCTTCAGAGTTTGAGAAGTTGTTAGGCAATGCTTCAGGCCTTATCCGCTATAAGAAGCAATACATCTATGTCGATGCCAATGATTTGGCACGTATCCGGAAGACAGTCAACGAAAGCAAACCGCTGTCCACCGCACAGATGCTACAGGTAGCTCTGTCGGGCGAGTATGATTCCGCACCCGTCTTACTGACCCCTGAAGTGAAACAGCTGATTCAAGGATTAAGGGAACAGCGCGAAATAGCCCTTCCGGACAATCTGCATGCAACACTTCGCCCTTACCAACAGCGAGGATACGAGTGGATGTACCGCAACCTCCAACTGGGCTTTGGCTCCATAATAGCTGATGACATGGGATTGGGGAAGACCTTGCAAGTAATCACATTGCTGTTGAAATTAAAGCAGGAAGGTGCACTTGTACAGAAAAAGGCCCTGGTAGTGGCTCCTACTGGATTGCTCACCAACTGGCAACAGGAAATCAAGCGTTTCGCTCCTTCATTGTCGGTCATGATGTATCACGGAGGAAAACGTTCTGTTGACACATTCACTACTGATATCCTATTGACATCCTATGGCGTGCTACGCTCGGATTCCGCCCTCATAAAGAAAGAGCGATGGGAAATCATGGTCATTGACGAAGCGCAAAACATCAAGAATCACACGGCAGCCCAAAGCAAGGCAGTACGCAGCATTCCTGCAACTACCTACATTGCCATGAGTGGCACACCCGTCGAGAATCGGTTATCGGAATTTTGGACACTGATGGACTTTGTAAATCATGGCTATCTGGGGACAGAGAAACAATTTAGTTCACAATATGCACAGCCCATCCAGTGCCATGGTGATCAGCAGGTCTGTGAACGATTCAAGAAAGTGACGGCTCCCTTCATCATGCGACGGTTGAAAACCGACAAATCCATCATCAGCGACTTGCCTGACAAGATAGAACATGATGAATATATCCTACTGACACCCGGCCAGGCAGCACTCTACCAACAGACCTTGGAAGAGGCCATGAAAGGCATAGAAGACATCAAGGAGGGAGAAGACACCCAGGCAATGTTCAAACGACAGGGATTAATCCTCCAAATGATTATGGCCCTGAAGCAGATTTGTAACCACCCCACTCAGTTCTTAAAAGATGACAACAGAAAGGCAGAACTTTCAGGCAAGACGATGTGGCTCCTCGATTGGGTACAGAGTATTGTGGAGAGTCATGAGAAGGTGCTCATCTTCACCCAATTCAAAGAAATGGGAAATCTGTTGTCGACTTTCATACAAGAGCGCTTGGGACAAGCCCCGATGTTCTATCACGGCGGTTGCACCATCAAACAACGCAACTCGATGGTGACTCGTTTCCAAAACGACCGCACCGAACAGGTATTCATCCTTTCACTCAAAGCAGCAGGGACTGGCCTAAATCTGACAGCTGCCACTCACGTCATCCATTATGATTTGTGGTGGAACCCGGCTGTAGAGGCACAAGCTACAGACCGTGCCTACCGCATTGGGCAACATAAGAATGTACAGGTGCATCGCTTGATAACCCGAAATACTTTTGAGGAAAAAATAAACCGGATGATTCAGGAGAAACGGCATCTCGCCGAATGGACTGTAACCTCCGGTGAGAACTGGATAGGCAAACTTTCCAACCAAGAACTACGTGAGCTCTTCGGATAATCCCCAATCGGTCATTAAGAACTTTGAGCGGTTCGATGGCCTATTCAGATTAAAAAAGGCTGCCCCGAACGAACGGGACAGCCTTTCTGTCTTCAAATATATTACTGTAAATCGTGAGTTTTCACAAACTCGGTATGCGGTGTGGGGAGTTACTCCACTTCGCTGTAGTCAAGCACATTCTTGCGGTTGGCAAGGATACGGTCGTATTCCTCTTTCGAGCCTACGATGATTTTGTCATACTCGCGCAAGCCCGTACCGGCAGGAATCAGGTGACCGCAGATAACGTTCTCCTTCATACCTTCCAGCTTATCCACCTTACCGTTAATGGCAGCTTCGTTGAGCACCTTGGTCGTCTCTTGGAAGGAAGCGGCTGACATGAAGCTCGAAGTCTGCAATGCGGCACGTGTGATACCTTGCAGAATCTGCGTCGAGGTAGCAGGCACGGCGTCGCGCACTTGCACGAGACGGAGGTCACGGCGCTTCAGCATACTGTTCTCATCGCGCAGCTTGCGTGCTGTGACAATCTGACCCGGAACGAGTGTCTCAGAGTCACCCGCATCGGTAACGACTTTCTTGCCCCAGATGCGGTCGTTCTCTTCCATGAATTCGAACTTGTCGACAATCTGTTGTTCCAGGAAGCGAGTATCACCCGGCTCGTTGATTTCCACCTTGCGCATCATCTGACGCACGATGATTTCGAAGTGCTTGTCGTTGATCTTCACACCTTGCAGACGGTATACATCCTGTACCTCATTGACGATGTACTCCTGTACTGCCGTGGGACCCTTGATGGCAAGGATGTCAGACGGCGTGATGGCACCATCGGACAAAGGCGTACCGGCACGCACATAGTCGTTCTCCTGAACAAGGATCTGCTTGGACAACGGCACGAGGTACTTGCGGACATCACCGACCTTCGAGGTCACGATGATTTCACGGTTACCACGTTTCACCTTGCCCATGGTCACCTCACCGTCAATTTCAGAAACCACGGCGGGGTTCGACGGGTTACGTGCTTCGAACAACTCGGTAACACGGGGAAGACCACCGGTGATATCGCCTGCCTTACCTACGGCACGCGGAATCTTCACAAGGATGTCACCCGGCTTCACGGTCTGGCCGTTCTCGACTACCACGTGACCGCCCACCGGCAAGTTATACGTACGGATGAGCGAACCTTCTTCAGACATGATACGTACGGAAGGCACCTTGGTCTTGTCTTTCGACTCGGTGATGATGATTTCACGCAGACCGGTAGCTTCGTCCGACTCCACCTTGTAAGTCACACCTTCGATAACCGATTCGAACTCAATCTTACCGGCAGCTTCGGTGATGATTACGGCGTTGAACGGATCCCACTTGGCAATCAGCTTGCCTTTCTCTACCACTTCGCCGTCGTTGGCATAAAGCTTCGAGCCGTAAGGCACGTTGTGGGTCGAGAGTACAATGTTGGTATTCGGGTCGATGAAGCGTACTTCAGCCAGACGGCCTACGACAATCTTCACCGGTTCACCAGTCTCTTCTACGGTATCCACCGTACGCAGCTCCTCAAACTCCAGACGGGCGTCATGTTTTGCCACGATGCTGGCATTGGCAGCCAAGTTACCGGCGATACCACCGGCGTGGAACGTACGCAGTGTCAACTGTGTACCCGGCTCACCGATGGACTGTGCAGCGATGACGCCGACAGCCTCTCCCTTGTGTACCATCCGGCTGGTGGCGAGGTTACGTCCGTAGCACTTCGCACACACACCCTTCTTGGACTCACAGGTCAATACCGAGCGAATTTCAACGCTCTCAATCGGGGAGTCTTCAATCTTCTGGGCAATCTCTTCGGTGATTTCTTCACCGGCTGCCACAATGAGTTCACCCGTAGTCGGGTGGATAATATCGTGAACGGAAACACGTCCGAGGATGCGTTCATACAGGGTAGCGATGACCTCATCGTTGTTCTTCAACGCGGTGCATACCAAGCCACGGAGTGTTCCACAGTCTTCTTCATTGATAATCACGTCGTGCGATACATCGACCAGACGACGAGTCAGGTATCCGGCATCGGCAGTCTTCAATGCAGTATCCGCCAAACCCTTACGGGCACCGTGGGTAGAGATGAAGTACTCCAACACGGACAAACCTTCCTTAAAGTTCGAAAGAATCGGGTTCTCGATGATCTGTGCACCTTCTGCACCGGCCTTCTGCGGCTTGGCCATCAAACCACGCATACCGGACAACTGACGAATCTGCTCTTTAGAACCACGGGCTCCGGAATCCAACATCATGAACACGGAGTTGAAACCCTGGTCGTCGGCAGAAATGGTCTTCATCAGGATGTTCGACAAGTCGTTGTTGACGTGTGTCCATGTATCGATGACCTGGTTGTAACGTTCGTTGTCGGTGATGAAACCCATGTTGTAGTTCATCATGATTTGCTCCACCTCCTCGTTTCCGCGTTTTACCAGTTCTTCCTTCTCCTTCGGGATGATGATATCGCCCAAGTTGAACGACAGACCTCCCTTGAATGCCATGTAGTAACCCAGGTTCTTGATACCATCCAGGAAGTCGGCTGCACGTGCCACACCGACGCGCTTGATTACGTCGCTGATGATGTCGCGCAAAGATTTCTTCGAAATGATGGTATTGATGAATCCGGCTTCAACAGGAACAATCTCATTGAAGATGACACGACCAACCGAAGTCTCACGCATCACTTTGACAATGTTGCCATTCTCGTCCAGGTCTTCTACGATGACTTTCACCGGAGCATGGATATCGACCTTGCCCTCGTTGTAAGCAATCAAGGCTTCTTCCGGACCATAGAAAATCAGGCCTTCGCCCTTGGCACCCTTACGCAGCTTGGTGATGTAGTACAGACCAAGCACCATATCCTGTGCAGGCACAGTAATAGGCGCACCGTTGGCAGGGTTGAGGATGTTGTGCGACTGGAGCATCAGCATCTGTGCTTCCAGGATAGCCTCGTTGCTCAGCGGCAAGTGGACCGCCATCTGGTCACCGTCGAAGTCGGCGTTGAACGCCGTACATGCCAACGGGTGCAGCTGGATAGCCTTGCCTTCAATCATCTTCGGCTGGAATGCCTGGATACCCAGACGGTGCAGTGTCGGCGCACGGTTGAGCAATACCGGGTGACCCTTCATCACATATTCCAGAATGTCCCAGATAATCGGTTCCTTGCGGTCGACAATCTTCTTGGCTGACTTCACGGTCTTCACGATACCGCGCTCGATGAGCTTACGGATGATGAACGGTTTGTAGAGTTCGGCAGCCATCAGCTTGGGAATACCGCACTCGCCCATCTTCAACTCCGGACCAACGACAATAACCGAACGTGCGGAGTAGTCGACACGCTTACCCAACAGGTTCTGACGGAAACGTCCCTGCTTACCCTTCAAGCTGTCGGAGAGTGATTTCAACGGACGGTTGGCATCCGTCTTCACCGCACTCGACTTACGGGAGTTGTCAAACAGAGAATCCACAGCCTCCTGGAGCATACGCTTCTCGTTACGCAGAATGACTTCAGGTGCCTTAATCTCAATCAGACGTTTCAGACGGTTGTTACGGATGATGACACGACGGTAGAGGTCGTTCAAGTCGGAAGTGGCGAAACGTCCGCCATCCAACGGAACCAAGGGGCGCAATTCAGGCGGGATGACCGGCACGATGCGGATAATCATCCACTCCGGCTTGTTGCGTCCACGCGATGCACGGAACGACTCAACCACCTGCAGACGTTTCAAGGCTTCCGTCTTGCGCTGTTGGGAAGAATCGCTGTTGGCACGGTCGCGCAACTCATAGGACAGTGCATCCAGGTCCAGCGAAGCCAGCAGGTCATAGATGGCTTCCGCACCCATTTTAGCAATGAACTTGTTGGGGTCAGTGTCTTCGAGCATCTGGTTCTCCCGGGGAAGGGTATCCAGAATGTCCAGATATTCCTCTTCAGAGAGGAGGTCATATTTGTTGATGCCGTCTTCAGCCTTCACACCCGGCTGAATGACAACGTAACGTTCGTAGTAGATAATGGAATCAAGCTTTTTGGTCGGCAATCCGAGCAGGTAGCCAATCTTGTTGGGCAATGAGCGGAAATACCAGATATGTGCCACCGGAACGACGAGCTGGATGTGTCCCATACGCTCACGACGTACTTTCTTCTCGGTCACTTCCACACCACAACGGTCGCAGACAATGCCCTTGTAACGGATACGCTTGTACTTTCCGCAATGGCATTCATAGTCTTTCACCGGACCGAAGATACGTTCGCAGAACAGACCGTCGCGTTCCGGTTTGTAAGTACGGTAGTTAATGGTTTCAGGTTTCAGCACCTCGCCGCTCGAATTCTCAAGGATTTCTTCGGGAGAAGCCAAACCGATGGAGATTTTAGTAAAGTTACTCTTTATCTTTGTTTCTTTTCTGAAAGCCATACTTGTTTGATTATAATGTAAAGAGTTTAAAGAGTTGTATATTGGTAGAAGATTGGGATTCGGAAGGATCCCGTCACTTCCGAATCTCAATCACATATCAGATTATTCCAGCGTGATGCTCAAAGCCAGACCTCTCAACTCATGCAGCAATACGTTGAGCGATTCGGGGATACCCGGGGTAGGCATCGGCTCGCCCTTCACAATGGCTTCATAAGCTTTCGAACGTCCAACGACATCATCGGACTTAATGGTCAAAATCTCTTGCAGGATATGGGCAGCACCGAAGGCTTCAAGTGCCCAAACCTCCATTTCTCCGAAACGCTGACCACCGAACTGTGCTTTACCACCCAAAGGCTGTTGGGTAATCAATGAGTACGGACCAATGGAACGTGCGTGCATCTTGTCTTCAACCATGTGACCGAGCTTCAGCATGTAGGTCACACCGACGGTTGCCTGTTGGTCAAATGCCTCACCGGTTCCACCGTCATACAAGGTCGTCTTGCCATAGCGGGGCAGACCAGCCTTATCGGTCCATTCATTCAGGTCATCCAGGGTAGCACCGTCGAAAATCGGTGTTGCAAACTTCACACCGAGCTGCTTGCCGGCACGTCCGAGAACTGCCTCGAAAATCTGTCCGATGTTCATACGCGAAGGCACACCCAGCGGGTTCAGTACGATATCTACCGGAGTACCATCTGCCAGGAACGGCATGTCTTCCTGACGAACCACACGTGACACGATACCCTTATTACCGTGACGTCCGGCCATCTTGTCACCGACACCGATCTTACGCTTCTTGGCAACATAGACCTTCGCCATCTGCACGATTCCGGCAGGAAGTTCATCACCGATTGTGATGGCAAACTTCTTGCGCTTCAACTCTGCATCCAGCTCTTTGTATTTCTTCAGGAAGTTGATGATCAAGTCGCGGATCATGTCGCTCTTGTGCTCATCAGCCACCCACTTGCTCAACTGAACGGCGGTGTAGTCCAAGCCTTCCAGGTCACGACGGACAAACTTGGCACCCTTGGCAATGATTTCCGTACCCAGGTAATCCTTCACACCCTGTGACACCAGACCGTCGGTCAACGTCATCAGCTTGTCTACCAGGATACCCTTCAGGTCAGCCACCTTGGCATCAAACTCTTCATCGATTTTCGGCAACAGGGCCTTGTCTGCCATCTTCGAGCTGCGGGTCTTGATTGCACGCGAGAACAGGCGTTTGTCGATAACCACACCCTTCAACGACGGAGAAGCCTTCAACGAGGCATCCTTCACGTCACCTGCCTTGTCACCAAAGATGGCGCGCAGCAGCTTCTCTTCCGGAGAGGGGTCAGACTCACCCTTCGGCGTAATCTTACCAATCAGGATGTCGCCCGGCTCGATGCGTGCACCGACACGTACGATACCGTTCTCATCCAAATCTTTGGTGGCATCTTCGCTCACGTTGGGGATATCGGAAGTCAATTCCTCCATACCGCGTTTGGTCTCGCGCACTTCCAATGAGAACTCTTCCACATGGACGGATGTCAGGATATCTTCACGGACAACACGTTCGTTCAGCACGATGGCATCCTCATAGTTATATCCCTTCCAAGGCATGTAAGCCACCAGCAGGTTCTTACCCAGAGCCAGCTCACCGTTCTCGGTAGAGTATCCCTCGGTCAGGATATCGCCTTTCTTCACACGTTGACCCTTGTCGCAAATCGGACGCAAGTCAATGGTCATATTCTGGTTCGTACGACGGAACTTGGGAATGCGGTATTCCTTCAAGGCCGGTTCGAAACTTACAAATTCTTCATCCTCCGTCCGGTCATAAAGGATACGGATGGTCGTGGCATCCACGAACTCGATGACACCATCTCCCTCGGCTGTAATCTGCGTACGGGAATCCTCACACAACTGCTTCTCGATACCGGTACCCACAATCGGAGCCTCGGTACGGAGCAAAGGTACTGCCTGGCGCATCATGTTCGAGCCCATCAATGCACGGTTCGCATCGTCATGCTCCAAGAAGGGAATCAACGAAGCTGCGATAGAGGCAATCTGCTGGGGCGACACATCCATCAGTTCTACCTGTCCCGGTTCAACCACCGGATAATCTGCATCCTGACGAGCCTTGACCTTGCTGCGGATGAACGTACCGTCGTCATTCAACGGCGCGTTGCCCTGAGCAATAATCTTGTTCTCCTCTTCTTCAGCAGTCAGGTAGACAATATGTTCGTTATCCAGGTCCACCTTGCCGTCACCGACTTTACGGTAAGGCGTTTCGATGAAGCCCAGATCGTTAATCTTAGCATAAACACACAACGAAGAAATCAAACCGATGTTCGGTCCTTCCGGTGTTTCAATCGGACACAAACGACCGTAGTGGGTATAGTGCACGTCACGCACCTCGAATCCTGCACGGTCACGCGACAGACCGCCGGGACCCAACGCAGACAGACGACGTTTGTGGGTAATCTCGGCCAGCGGGTTTGTCTGGTCCATGAACTGTGACAAGGCGTTCGTTCCGAAGAAGGAGTTGATCACCGAAGAAATCGTCTTCGCATTGATCAGGTCTGTCGGAGTAAACACCTCATTATCGCGTACGTTCATGCGCTCACGAATCGTACGTGACATACGAGCCAGACCGATGGCAAACTGGTTGGCGAGCTGTTCACCAACCGTACGCACACGACGGTTGCTCAAGTGGTCGATATCATCAACGACGGCTTTCGAGTTGACAAGCTCGATAAGGTACTTGATGATTTCGATAATATCTTCTTTCGTAAGCACTCTGACATCCATGTCGGTGGAGAGGTTCAGCTTACGGTTGATTCTGTAACGTCCTACGTCACCCAAGTCATATCTCTTCTCCGAGAAGAACAGGTTGTTGATGACCTCACGTGCACTGGCATCATCAGCCGGGTCAGCATTACGCAACTGACGATAAATGTACAGGATGGCTTCCTTCTCCGAGTTGCTCGGGTCTTTCTGGAGCGTATTGAAGATGATGGAGTAGTCCGACTGGTTAGCCTCTTCCTTATGAATCAGCACCGTGGATACGCCCGATTCGATGATTTCATCAATGTGCTCCTGTTCCAAGATGGTCTCACGGTCAATGATGACCTCGTTACGTTCAATGGAAACCACCTCGCCGGTATCTTCGTCTACAAAGTCTTCCACCCATGTCTTCAATACACGAGCAGCCAGCTTACGCCCAATATATTTCTTTAAGGTTGTCTTGTTGACCTTGACTTCTTCCGCCAAATTGAAGATTTCAAGAATATCCTTGTCATTCTCAAAACCGATAGCTCTCAACAACGTGGTGACAGGCAATTTCTTCTTACGGTCGATGTAAGCATACATCACATTGTTGATGTCTGTGGCAAATTCAATCCAAGAACCTTTGAAGGGGATGATACGTGCCGAATAAAGTTGGGTACCATTGGCGTGTACGCTCTGTCCGAAGAACACGCCGGGCGAACGGTGCAGCTGTGAAACGACAACACGTTCGGCACCATTGATAATGAACGTTCCATTATCCGTCATGTAAGGAATGGGGCCCAAGAAGACATCCTGTATCACTGTGTCGAAATCCTCATGATCCGGGTCAGTACAATACAATTTCAGTTTGGCTTTCAAGGGCACACTATATGTCAGTCCACGCTCCAGACATTCAGCGATAGAGTAACGGGGCGGGTCAATGTAGTAGTCCAAGAACTCAAGAACAAAATTATTTCTTGTGTCAGCAATGGGGAAGTTCTCCGCAAAGACCTTATACAAGCCGTCATTTTTACGCATTTCAGGAGGCGTATCCAGCTGCAAAAAGTCGCGGAATGACTTCAATTGTACTTCCAAGAAATCCGGATAAGGCATCGGATTTTTGATAGAAGCAAAATTAACTCGTTGATTTACAGTATTTGAAGACATCTGTTAATGAATTTGTAGAACTTAATTTAATTATAGACACAAAAAGGTTAAGAACCCCTAAGTAGTGAGGTTCTTAACCGAGTTACCTGATTACTCAGGCTATTCTTATTTAAGTTCAACTTCAGCGCCAGCGTCTTCCAAGGTCTTCTTCAAAGATTCAGCTTCGTCCTTAGCAAGACCAGCCTTCACTGTGCTAGGAGCACCGTCTACCAAGTCTTTAGCTTCTTTCAAGCCAAGGCCGCAAGCTTCTTTCACAGCCTTAACGACTTGCAATTTAGCTGCGCCTGCGCTCTTCAACACTACGTCGAAGGAAGTCTTCTCTTCAGCAGCAGCGGCACCACCGGCAGCGGGACCAGCAGCAACTGCTACAGCTGCAGCAGCAGGTTCAATACCATATTCTTCTTTCAGGATAGTTGCCAGTTCATTAACTTCTTTTACTGTCAAGTTAACCAATTGTTCTGCAAAAGCTTTCAAATCTGCCATTTTTGTATGATTTTAATTGTTTATTACTAATTGATTTTGATAATTATTCGGGTCTTTCACCAAGAGTCTTAAGAACTCCGTGAAGGGTGTTGCCACCTGATTGAAGAGCAGAGATAACGTTCTTCGCGGGCGATTGCAGCAATGCAATGATTTCTGCGATAACTTCGTCCTTGCTCTTGATATTGGTAAGAGTATCCAACTGATCAGCTCCTACGTAGAAGCTTTCCTCAGCATAAGCTGCTTTCAGGCCCGGAATGCCATCTTTAGCTACTTTCTTGAGCAGCTTGGCGGGAGCATTTGCTACATTGGCAAACAATACAGCAGTGGTACCTTTCAAGCAATCATATAACGGAGAGTAATCTTCCTCCAAGCTCTCAAGGGCCTTGTGAAGCAACGTGTTCTTCACAACCACCATCTTGATTTCCTGCTTGAAGCATTCTCTTCTCAAGGCTGCGGTTTCACCTGCCGTCATGGCAGTCACATCAACCAGGTAGAAATGTCCGTATTCCTTTACAGTCTCAGCCAGCTGAGTTATAATCAAACTTTTATCTTCCTTTCTCATGATTCCTCCTTGTTATTAGTTTTCCTCTACAGATTTCGGGTCAACCTTAATGCCCGGACTCATTGTACTAGAAAGATAAATACTCTTGATATATGTACCTTTAGCCGCAGCAGGTTTCAGCTTGATGATTGTAGCCAGGAACTCTTTCGCATTCTCACGGATTGCATCAGCAGAGAATGAAATCTTACCGATGGAAGCGTGAACGATACCGCTCTTGTCTACCTTGAAGTCAATCTTACCTTGCTTAACCTCTCTGACAGCCTTGGCAACATCCATAGTTACAGTGCCACTCTTGGGGTTCGGCATCAATCCACGCGGACCGAGGATACGACCCAGAGCACCAATCTTACCCATGATAGACGGCATGGTGATGATCACGTCAACATCAGTCCATCCACCTTTGATCTTTTCGATATATTCATCAAGACCAACATAGTCAGCGCCTGCCTCTTGTGCAGCAGCTTCAGCATCCGGTGTACACAGAACAAGGACTCTTGTAACCTTACCTGTACCGTGAGGAAGTGAAACGACACCTCTCACCATCTGGTTTGCCTTACGAGGGTCTACACCTAGACGTACATCAATATCGAGTGAAGCGTCGAACTTGGTATAGGTCACTTCCTTCACCAACTCTGCAGCTTCCTTCAGTGAGTATGCTTTCCCTGCTTCAATTTTCGATGCAGCCAACTTTTGATTTTTTGTCAGTTTACCCATTGTAATTGAAGTTTATTAGTTATTACCCGGGAAATCCCCTTTAATACTGATACCCATACTTCTAGCTGTACCGGCAACCATAGTCATGGCAGCTTCTACAGTAAAGCAGTTCAAGTCTACCAACTTGTCCTGAGCAATTGCGCGAACTTGATCCCAAGTCAGCTCAGCCACCTTCTTACGGTTGGGTTCTGCAGAACCACCCTTAATCTTGGCAGCTTCGAGCAATTGAATTGCTACAGGAGGAGTTTTGATTACGAAATCAAAAGACTTGTCCGTGTAGTAAGTTATGATTACAGGCAAAATCTTGCCTGCCTTGTCCTGGGTTCTGGCGTTGAATTGCTTGCAAAACTCCATGATGTTGATTCCCTTGGAACCCAAAGCAGGACCTACGGGAGGTGACGGATTTGCAGCGCCTCCTTTAATCTGTAATTTGATTAATCCAGCAACTTCTTTAGCCATTGTCTTCTTGTTTTATATAAATGTTTATTGTAAAGAACGACATACGTAACAGGATACGTCATTCTTTCTCTACTTGCATAAAGCCTAATTCAAGCGGTGTCTTACGCCCGAATATCTTTACCATCACTTTCAGCTTCTTCTTTTCGCTGTTCACTTCTTCGATCAATCCGCTGAAACCACTGAAGGGACCTTCCGTCACCTTGACAGTTTCACCGATTTCATAGGGGATATTCTCCTCCATTTCCGGTTGTCCGTCAACGATACCCAGGATACGGTTTACTTCAGATGTTCTCAAAGGAGTCGGGTTATCCATGCCACCCAGGAAGCCAATCACATTGGGAGTGTTTCTCAAATGATGAGTGACTTCACCCACCAAAGCTGCTTCCACCAAAACGTAACCGGGGAGATAGCTCCGTTCCTTCACAATCTTCTTACCATTGCGAACCTGGTATACTTTTTCGGTCGGAATCAGTACCTGAGATACATACTCGCCCAGGTCACTGTTGCGAATATCTGCCTCGAGATATTCCTTGACCTTGCTTTCTTTTCCACTGACGGCACGCAGTACGTACCACTTCTTTTCAATCTCAGACATACTTTTTCAGATTAATGCGGGTAGACAAGTTCCATAACCCATTGGAAGAAAGAATCCATAGCGAAAACCACCAGCGCGATGAGCAGGGAAGCATATAAAACAACTACCGCACTGTTAGTAAGTTCTGAACGAGTTGGCCAAGACACTTTATGGACAAGTTCGTCATAAGATTCCTTACAATAATTCACTAAACTCTTAAACATATTCATTTTGTATTTAGCACGGGAAGAGAGGCTCGAACTCCCGACACCCGGTTTTGGAGACCGGTGCTCTACCAACTGAGCTATTCCCGTAAATAAACTCCCGACTAGGACCAGTCGGGAGTTTACCTATTCTATTCTTATGGATTAGTCGAGGATTTCAGTAATCTGACCTGCACCTACCGTACGACCACCTTCACGGATAGCGAAGCGGAGACCTACGTTCAATGCAACCGGATAGATCAACTCAACAGTGATAGTTACGTTATCACCCGGCATTACCATTTCAGTTCCTTCCGGCAAAGTGATTTCACCGGTACAGTCCATGGTACGGAGGTAGAACTGAGGACGATATTTGTTGTGGAACGGAGTGTGACGACCACCTTCCTCTTTCTTCAAGATATAAACCTCTGCCTTGAACTTAGAGTGAGGTTTAACCTGACCCGGGTGGCAAAGAACCATACCACGTTTGATTTCGTTCTTGTCAACACCACGGAGCAACAGACCTACGTTATCGCCGGCTTCACCCTGATCCAACAATTTGCGGAACATTTCAACACCGGTAACAACAGTCTTCTTGTCTTCACCAAGACCGAGGATTTCAACTTCGTCACCAACCTTAACAACACCGGTTTCAATACGGCCAGTAGCAACAGTACCACGACCAGTGATTGAGAACACGTCTTCAACCGGCATCAAGAAAGGTTTATCAACATCGCGCGGAGGCAGAGGAATCCAAGTATCAACAGCATCCATCAACTCCATGATCTTCTCTTCCCATTCAGGAACACCGTTCAAGGCACCGAGGGCAGAACCACGGATGATAGGAGTATTGTCGCCGTCGAAATCGTAGAACGAAAGGAGCTCACGCATTTCCATTTCTACCAATTCCAACATTTCCTCATCATCAACCATATCGCACTTGTTCAAGAATACGACCAAACGAGGAACGTTTACCTGACGAGCCAACAGGATGTGCTCACGAGTCTGAGGCATCGGACCGTCGGTTGCAGCAACTACGATGATAGCACCATCCATCTGAGCGGCACCAGTTACCATGTTCTTCACATAGTCGGCGTGTCCCGGACAGTCTACGTGAGCGTAGTGACGGTTTGCAGTTTGGTATTCAACGTGAGAAGTGTTGATAGTGATACCTCTTTCCTTCTCTTCAGGAGCGTTATCGATCTGATCGAAAGACTTAACTTCAGAAAGACCTTTCTTTGCCAACACAGTCGTGATAGCAGCAGTCAAAGTAGTCTTACCGTGGTCAACGTGGCCGATCGTACCGATGTTAACGTGCGGTTTTGAACGTTCAAATTTCTCTTTAGCCATAGCTTTATTGTTTTTTATCGATTAGTAATTCAAAAATAAGCTGCATTTATAAGAGCTGTTAACGAGACTTGAACTCGTGACCTCTTCCTTACCAAGGAAGTGCTCTACCACTGAGCTATAACAGCAGGATTACAAAGAAAAGAGCGGAAGACGGGACTCGAACCCGCGGCCCTCAGCTTGGGAAGCTAATGCTCTACCAACTGAGCTACTTCCGCGTTTTTCCTGTGGGCAAAGATGGATTCGAACCACCGAAGGCGTAAGCCAGCAGATTTACAGTCTGCCCCATTTGGCCACTCTGGTATTTGCCCGTTTCTTCTGAGCCTCTTGTCGGATTCGAACCAACGACCCCGAGATTACAAATCACGTGCTCTGGCCAACTGAGCTAAAGAGGCGTTTATGCATAGCCGTTCCACTAGTCCTAGTGAAACGGCTGCAAATTTAGGTATTTATTTTGAATCACAAAAGCTTTTGTGAACTTTTTTACTTACCGCGCTGTTTTTCCTTGAATTTCTGTAACTGCTTGGCCAGCGCATCCAAACTCAAATCAACGGCTTCTTCAAATGTGTCGCAAACCTTCTCCGCATACAGGTCCGAATTGGGTACATAAACCTTGATACCCGCTTCCTTATTTTTGGCGGTTTCGGGCTTCACGACTTTCAGTGACACCTCTACCTTTCTTATTTCATCGCAATACTTCTCTAGCTTGGCAACTTTCTTCTGGATAAAAGCTTGCAGTTGTTCCGAAGCATCAAAATGAATTGATTGAATTCTGATTTCCATATAAACCTCCTTTTCTTTAGGCTCTAGGATGAGCTTGTTTATAAATCTGTTTCAGTTCCTCGAAACTCGTGTGCGTATAGATTTCCGTAGTCTTCAGGCTCGCATGTCCGAGCAGTTCCTTCACCACTTCCAGATTGACATCATGGTTCAACATCGAGGTGGCAAATGTATGCCGTAATACGTGCGGACTGCGTTTCTTCAACGTAACGACTTCCGACAAACTTCTTTTCACCAAATTATACACAAGTCCGGGATATAGCCGCCGACCGTCCGTCCTGACAAACAGGGCATCGGAGTCGCGCACCGGAACAGCTTCGTTTCTGAGTTGGATATAGGCCTCCACATCATGGCGAAGCTCTTCGCCAAAGGGGATCAGGCGTTGTTTGTTTCTTTTTCCTGTCACCTTGATTACGGAAGCACTGAAATCGACGTCCTTGTCATCCAGCCCGATGAGCTCGGCCTGACGCATACCCGTCAGATAAAAGGTCTCCAGAATCAAGTGGTCGCGAACGCTTTCAAAGTCGCCTTCGTCCGGTGTCTCGTCCAGAAGTCTGTCCATGTCCTGCTCTTTCACAAAAACAGGCAAAGGCTTTTTCTTCTTCGGACCGACTATCTTCAGCATGGGATTCTTCGTCACCAAGCCTCGGAGAAGCAGGAACCTGTAGAATGAGCGCAAGGCACTCAGCTTACGGTTCACCGAAGTTGCCGTGTAGTCATCATCCATCAGTGTCATCACCCATTGGCGGACAACATCCACATCCATCGTCTGCCACGTCAACTCCGCATCCACATTCGCGAAGTATGCTTCAAACTGCCGCAAGTCATTCCCGTAACTCAACAACGTGTCCGGTGAATAGTTGCGTTCCACTCGAAGATACTCCAAGAAAGAATCTACCAACATAAGAATCGTTGCTACTATAATTCAGCAACGAATATATGGAAATTCGGCAATAAATTCAAGAATTTTGCGAAATAATTATTCTTCTGTTTGCTGAAGTTTCTGTACGTAGATGGCATGTTCCATCTTAAGTCTTTTAAGTACAGACGGTTTGTCATACTGTTGTCTACTTCTCAGCTCTTTGATGACACCGGTCTTTTCAAATTTTCTCTTAAACTTCTTCAGCGCTTTCTCAATGTTTTCGCCTTCTTTTACAGGTACTACAATCATTTTGCTTTTGTTTTTATAGAGTTAGTTATTAATTATATGCATTGCAAAGTGGGCGCAAAATTACATATACTTTCCTTATTTACAAAACATTCCTTCACTTTTCTGAAAAAAGGATGCAAAAAGGCTCCCGCCTGCCTCTCATGCGAGGCGGACGGGAGCCCTATCTGCAAAAACGACAGTATGCAAGTTTATTTGATGTTCGGGTTCAGCTTATTCCACTCGGAGATGGCAGGAAGAACGCCCATGGCGATTACTTCGTCGCGCAACTCGCAGAGGTGAGCGTAGCTCTTGTCCAGAGCAGCCTGCTCTTCAGCAGTTCCGTTCAAGGCATTGCAGTGGCAGCCATCAGCCGTGATGGAAGTTTCCCATGCCATCATGATGTGGTCGTATTTTTCATTGGAAACATACGTACCTGCCGGCCAGCGGAAAGCCTTGCCACCCATGGCAGCTGCAATCATCTCGATGGAAACGTATGCCGGGCTCTGGAAAGAAGAACGTCCGCGGAGTGCGATGATGTTGGCACCACCCTTGGTCACCTTCTGCTGGATTTCAGCCCATTGCTCTTTGGTCAGTGCATCGGTACCGATGATGTCGGTCAACGGCTTGCCATTCACCTTGGCAGTAGAGGCAAACACAGCCATCTGCTCGCCGTGACCACCGTATGTACGGCAGTTTTCAACAGCATCCATGGCTACACCAAAGTGTTTTGCCAGTTCGCTGCGCAGACGGGTTGAGTCGAGGGCAGCAAGTGTAGTCACCTGAGAGGGTTTCAAACCGGAATATAACAAGGTAATCAAACCGGTGATGTCAGCGGGGTTGAAGATAACCACAATGTGTTTTACATCGGGGCAGTATGCCTTTACGTTCTTACCGAACTCTTCGGCAATAGCAGCATTACCTTTCAACAAATCCTCACGGGTCATACCGGCCTTACGGGCAGCACCACCTGAGTTCACGATATATTTAGCACCGGTCAAAGCTTCCTTGATGTCAGAAGTGAAAGTCACATTCACACCTTCAAAGCCGCAGTGGTACAGTTCTTCAGCCACACCTTCCAAACCCGGAGCATAGGGGTCATACAGACAGATGTTTGAAGTTAAACCCATCATGATAGCTGTTTGAGCCATGTTTGAACCGATCATGCCGGCTGCACCTACGATAGTAAGTTTTTCGTTTGTCAAGAAATTCATAGTCTATCTATTTTGATTACATTTTGTCTAATTCTGTTCGCAAATTTAGCCATTTATTTGAATTGTGTCCGTCGGCAAGGTTTAATAATTTATAAATGTAAGTCCAAGTGTCTCTCGTGGAACGGACGTACGCCATCAGCCTGCCATTTTGTTCAGACGAGTTGGCAATCCGGCGGTCTGCGACAATCTTTCCGGGAAACAGAGCGTTCCATTCCTTATCTCACTATCTTTGCAACAAAACCCACTATACGCACTGATACAGTTTATTCTAACCCTTATGAATATAGAAGATTTCAGAACTTATTGTCTCTCCTTCAAGGGAGTCAGTGAAAAAATGCCTTTTGGAAAAGCCTCTACGGAATACGACCGCAACCTCCTGGTGTTCAGCGTATGCGACAAGTGGTTCTGCTTCGTGAACGTGGATGTATTTGACTTCTGCAACGTCAAATGCCGCCCGGAACAAAGTGAAGAGCTGCAAGAACGGTACGAAGGGATGCGTCCCGGTTATCACATGAACAAACGGCACTGGCTCAGCATCTGCTTCAACAGGGATGTACCGGACTCGCTGATACGCTCGCTCGTCAGGCAGTCATACGACCTGGTGGTTGCCTCGCTTACCCGGAAGCAACGGGAAGCATTGGAAAAGCTGTGAGATGTCTATCCGGCAATCACATTGCAAGCAAAAGCGCCCTTATGCCTTTCACAAATTCCCATTTTCCCGTTTTCAGCTAACGTGCATTCTTGAATAAAGAGACAAAACAGCGAGAGAATGTAAAAGAACGCTAACAGAAACGCCCGAAAAAGGCTTTGATTTTAGAAAACTATACATTTCGTTTTCGGAATATTGTCAAAACGTGCCCGGAACAATAGTGTTTCGCGAGCCAAACAATATAGTTTGAGGCGTCAAACAATATAGTTTCATGCCCCAAACACGATTGTTTCGCGCCCGGAAGTCAAATCTTTGGAAAATGAAAGAGAAAAATTCGGAGTTTCACTCTCTGGAAGAAGTGCCGTGTCAACAAATCAGAAGGTAATAAAAGAGCAGGAGAACAGCCAAGGCAGGTATCAGAAAGAGATGCCGCAGACTTTATTCCGTCCGTCGGTCAACCGGAACAGGGACAAAGCCGACAATGTGTATTTTGCGAATCGTTTGAGAAGGCCTGTTTTGGGCACGAAGCTGCATTTTGGTGCGAAGAAGGGCACTGTAGAAGGATTCATTTGACATTTTGTCAAACTGGGGGAACAGCTTCCGTCGGTCGGGGAAACATGGACAGGGACAGGTGCACCCTCTCCGCAAAAGGGAGAGGGTGACACCGGCTCAGTTTCCGTCGGGCTTTTCAATCTCCGTGAACGGGGAGAGGCTCCACTTGAATGCCTCGAAGCTGTCAGGATGGGCGGGGTCAAAACTCTTGTAGTCACTCCGCAGGTATTGGACTAGGGGCAGACCGGCTTTCTTCATGCCTTCGATGACACACTTCGCCACTTCATAGGCACCGAAGGCATTGAAGTGGGTGTTGTCCTTCAGCTCTCCGGTCTGACCGGGATAGGTATTGGCAGGATAGTGAACATAGAGATGCCTGGAGTTTTCCTCTCCCAGTGTCTCACAGAGCACCTTGGTCATCTCCTGCAGGTCGATGAGGGGCAGGTGTTCGCGGGCTGCAATGTCGCGGATGGCGGCAGGATAATCCTCGTGGGTGTCCAGGATGTACCCGTCTGCAGAGAACTGACGACGGCGCGTCGGTGTAATCAGCACGGGATAGGCGCCCCGGGAACGTGCCTCGTCAATGAACTGCTTGATGTAATAGGAGAAGGAGTAATAGGCACCGATACCGGGACCGCGCTGTTTCTGGTCGTTATGTCCGAACTCCACCAGCACATAGTCGCCTGCCTTCAGTTGGGTGAGCAGTTTCTCCAGACGGAAGCCTGCGATGAAGGTGTTGGCAGCCAGTCCCGACTCGGCATAGTTGGCGATGCAGACCTTGTCGGTGAAAAAACGGGGAATCATCTGTCCCCAGCTTGCCCACGGTTCGTTGTCGTTGTCGACAACCGTGGAGTTGCCGCAGAGGAACACCGTCGGCACATCATCCACCCGCTCGATGACGAGCGAATGCAGGCGGGGTGCGTCTCCGTTGAACTCCAGTGTCAGCTTGTCATCCCAGTTGAGCTTCTTGCGTTCGCGAGGTTTGATTTTCACCCGACGGTCGCCTGCTATCAGTGTGTTCCGCTTGTTGACGGTGAAGGACTCGGTACGCAATTCCCCCTTCCGTGTCGGGATGTTCTCGAGGAACAACCGACGGGACTCGCCACGGACAGTCGTCATGCCTGCCGACTTCCGGCTGCCCAGTGTCACCGTCACACGATAGTTGCCGTCGGGCACTTCGACTGAAAAGAAGAAGGGAGCATTCCCCTTGCCGTCCCAGGCAGGCTGGAGGTCATAGCCATAGCCCTTCTCATCGGAATAGACACTCTCGGACGTCACCTTGGTGAAGCCCTTCTCCGTCTTCTTCCCCGTGGAGAAGTCAAAACGGAACGTCTGTGCCTGGACAAGGACAGAGCCAGCCACCAGCCACACAAACAACAGAAACTTTTCTTTTTTCATACTTGTACAGGTTAAGTTCGCATGCGTCCCGCTCGTCAGCGGACAAGCCGTCAGTGAACAGACCTGCCTGCCGAACCCGGACTTGCGAAAGTTGAATACATGAGGGTCACAACGCTTGAGGCGCTCCTTCCTCCACAGCCGGACGAAAGAGGCTTCACCCTGCAAATTTACAGGTTCGTCCTCATCCCTTCCATGTATATTTCCTCCCTTTCCCTGCAAAATACTCCTTTCCCGTCCGTGATTTGTGCTAAATTCCATCAATACGTACGGAGACACATCCCTCTTTCTGCAGAATAGCCCTACCTTTGGTCATCGAAATCAAAAACCATACAACCCATGAAGAAATCTTTACTTGTCCTGACGGCATGCCTGCTGAGTGCAGCGACCCTGACGGGACAACCCCGATACGACTACGACAAGCTGCAACGCGAAGACCTGGGACGCGGCGTCGTAGCCATCCGCAAGGACGCTTCCACCGTCTGCCTTTCCTGGCGCTATCTCTCCTCCGACCCGGCAGACACCGGCTTCAACATCTATCGCAACGGACGGAAAGTGAACACGGCTCCCGTCACGGCCTCGACCTTCTTTGAGGATACATACACCGACGACAAGGCGGCAGTCTACGAGGTGCGACCCGTAAGCCAAGGCAGGGAGAACCACCGCAAACGGGGACAATATACCCTCCCGGCACATGCCCCGACAGGCTATGTGAACATCCCTCTCAATCGTCCGTCTGACGGAACGACTTCCACCGGGGATACCTATACTTATATACCCAACGATGCTTCCGTCGGTGATGTTGACGGAGACGGGGAATATGAAATCATCCTGAAGTGGGACCCGAGCAATGCCCACGACAACTCCCACGACGGCTATACGGGGGAGGTGCTGCTCGACTGCTACCGCCTCAACGGTGAACAGCTCTGGCGCATCAACCTGGGACGGAACATACGCGCCGGGGCACACTATACTCCCTTCATCGTCTATGACCTCGACCACGACGGCAAGGCTGAAGTGGTCGTCCGCACAGCCGACGGGACTACTGACGCAAAAGGAAACATCATCGGCGATGCCCGGGCAGACTACCGTTTTGCCGGAGAACCCGGACGCACTGCCAAACACTCTACCCTCCCCTACAACCAGGGACGCATCTTCGAGGGGAAGGAATATCTCACGGTCTTCTCCGGACTGACGGGAGAGGCACTGCACACCATCGACTACATTCCGCAACGGGGTGACCCGCAGAGTTGGGGCGACAGTCGTGCCAACCGTAGTGACCGTTTCCTGGCAGCCGTAGCTTATCTGGACGGCATACACCCCAGCGTCATCATGTGTCGCGGCTATTACACCCGTACCGTCCTTGCTGCCTTTGACTGGGACGGCAGGAAGCTGCACGAGCATTGGGTGTTCGACACCGACCAACCGGGCAACGAGGCGTATGCCGGACAGGGAAACCACAACCTGCGTGTAGGGGATGTCGACGGCGACGGATGCGACGAGATTGTCTACGGTTCCATGACCGTCGACCATGACGGACGGGGACTTTATTCCACCGGTATGGGACATGGCGACGCCTTCCACCTCACGCAGTTCTCTGCCGATGACCCGCACCTCCAGGTATGGGCCTGCCACGAGAACAAGCGCGACGGCTCCACCTTCCGCGATGCCGCTACCGGAAAGGTCATCAGCCAGGTACCTTCGGACATCGACGTGGGACGTTGCATGGCTGCCGACATCGACCCGGTCAACCCGGGTGTGGAGATGTGGTCCATCCGTTCGGGAGGCATCCTCAACGTCAAGGGGGATGTGGTGGCACGTCGCCCCCGGAGATTGCCCATCAACATGGCGGTATGGTGGGACGGTGACCTGTTGCGCGAGATGCTCGACGGCAACACCGTGAGCAAGTATGACCGGAACACCGGAGAATGCCGTCCGCTCATCACTTTCGACGGGACGCTGAGCAACAACGGGACGAAGAAGAATCCCTGTCTTCAGGCGGACATCGTGGGTGACTGGCGGGAAGAAGTGCTCCTGCGTTCGGCAGACAACGCATCGCTCCGGCTGTACGTCAGTCCCATTCCAACAGCCTACCGCTTTCACACCTTCCTGGAAGACCCGGTATACCGCATCAGTGTCGCAACCGAGAACGTAGGCTACAACCAACCGACGCAACCGGGCTTCTACTTCGGACCGGACCTGAGAGGGACCTTCCGTGGATGCCGACTCGATGACTAAACGGCCCATCCCGAAATACGGGATAGCCAAATAGTCAAAAAAAGAGGGTGGAATGGGAGCTTCAGGACTTGCCGTTCTTGCTAATTTGCTATTTTTGTAGCCTTGGAACCATAACTGAAGCAACCATGAAAGAAGCGATCATCGAACGACTGGAGCAGTTGCGCCGCTGCCTGCGCGAACACTCCTTATCCGCATTTATCATTCCCAGCACCGATCCCCATTCGGGTGAATACGTCCCCGACCATTGGCAGACCCGTGAATGGCTCACGGGGTTCAACGGCAGTGCGGGTACTGCCGTGGTGACTCTCGACGATGCAGCCCTCTGGACCGACTCCCGCTATTTCCTCCAGGCTGCTGAACAGCTCGAAGGGACGGGTATCCGACTCATGAAGGACCGTCTGCCTGACACACCTTCCATCCCCGCATGGCTGAGCGACACCCTCTCTGCTGGAGCTACGGTGGGCATTGACGGATGGGTGAACTGCATCGCCGACGCTGAGGAGCTGCGCCACGAGCTGTCCGCTTACGGACTTCATCTGCGCACGGATTACGACCCCGTACAGGAGTTGTGGGACAACCGTCCGGCCCTCCCCGACTCTCCCGTCAACATCCATCCGCTGGAATATGCAGGCGTGAGCTGCCGGGAGAAGTTGGCAGCTATCCGTCAGACCATCCAAAGACAAGGCGCGGAAGGCATCCTGCTCTCCACGCTCGACGACATAGCCTGGACACTCAACCTGCGCGGCAACGACGTGCATTGCAACCCCGTCTTCGTGAGCTATCTGCTCATCACCGGACACGAAGCGGTCCTCTACATCAACCCGAAGAAACTGACACCCGACGTGAAAGCCTACCTCTCCGAAGAGGGAGTCATGACGGAAGACTACACCGACCTGTGTGACGACCTGCACGACTATCCGTATGCCACACTCAGCCTGGACCCCGCACGTACAAGCGAGGCCGTCCGCCAGTCAGTAGGCACGGCACACACGCAGGTCCTGCTCCACACATCACCCGTTCCACTGATGAAGGCTGTCAAGAACGATGCTGAAATAGCAGGATTCCATGCAGCCATGCTGCGCGACGGCGTGGCGATGGTACAGTTCCTCAAGTGGCTGGAAGAGGCTGTTCCGCAAGGTGGGGAGACCGAGATGAGCATCGACCGCAAGCTCCATGCGTTCCGCGCCGGACAAGCCCGGTTCAAGGGAATCAGCTTCGACACCATTGCCGGCTACAAGGAGCATGGCGCCATCGTCCACTATGAAGCGACACCGGAGACCGACAAGGCATTGGCTCCCGAAGGACTGCTGCTGCTCGACAGCGGTGCACAGTACGCCGACGGCACCACAGACATCACCCGCACCCTTGCACTCGGACCGGTGAGTGACGACGAGATGCGGGACTACACCCTGGTGCTGAAAGGGCACATCGGACTGACCCGTGCCTGCTTCCCCCAAGGAACGTGCGGCACCCAGCTCGACGTACTGGCACGACAAGCCATGTGGCGTGAAGGGGCAAACTTCCTGCACGGCACCGGACACGGCGTCGGTGCTTACCTGAATGTGCACGAAGGTCCTCACCAGATACGCATGAACCATGTCCCCACCCCACTCCGTCCGGGTATGACTGTAACCGATGAGCCGGGCATTTACCGGGACGGACGCTATGGCATCCGTACGGAGAACACCCTACTGGTCGTCCCCTACCGCACCACGGAGTATGGCGAATTCTATACCTTCGAGCCGCTGACACTCTGTCCCATCGACACACGTCCCATCGTCCGCTCACTCCTGACGGAAGAGGAAACGGAATGGCTCGACAACTACCACCGGACCGTGTATGAGAAGCTCTCTCCCCTGCTTGATGAGGAGCACCGCGTCTGGTTGAAAGAGAAGACTAAACCGCTTGGCAATTGACAAGGAACAATTGACCATTTAAATCTGTATACCTATTATTTATGGCACTGATCAAATCTGTACGGGGCTTTACGCCCCAAATCGGGGAGGACTGCTATCTCTCCGAGAACGCGACGGTTGTGGGTGATGTGGTAATCGGCAACCATTGCAGCATCTGGTTCAACGCCGTGCTGCGTGGCGATGTGAACAGCATCCGCATAGGCAACAATGTGAATATCCAGGATGGCAGCGTGCTCCATACGCTCTATCAACGTTCGACCATCGAAATCGGCGACTATGTCTCCGTGGGGCACAACGTGACCATCCACGGTGCACGGGTCGACGACTATGCACTCATCGGCATGGGCTCCACCCTGCTCGACAATGCCGTGGTGGGCAAAGGCGCCATCGTGGCTGCCGGTGCACTGGTACTGAGCAACACCGTCATCGAACCCTACACCTTGTGGGCAGGTGTTCCTGCCAAGTTCGTCAAGAAGGTATCGCCCGAGCAATCGCAGGAACTGAACAAGAAGATTGCGGAAGGCTACCTGATGTATGCCGGATGGTATAAGGAAGAAGAGTGATTCCCCGTCATCGGGGAACCGCAACATGCAACCGGCGCTGACTCTGCGTAGATGAGAGCCAGCGCCGGTTTTTATTTTCTGCGGAAGGACGGAAGAAGGGTCAGAGATTTCCTATCTCGTCCAGGTTCTTCTGGATGTCCGCATCGCTCAAGGTGTAGTTCTGCAAGTCCCCGGAGAGGTACTTGTCATAGGAAGCCATGTCGATGAGTCCGTGACCGGAGAGATTGAACAGGATGACACGCTCCTCGCCCGTCTCGATGCACTGCTTCGCCTCGTTGATGGCGGCGGCAATGGCATGACAGGATTCGGGAGCGGGGATGATACCTTCGGTGCGTGCGAAGAAGCAACCCGCCTCGAATGACTCCAGCTGGTTGATGTCGACAGCCTCCATCATCTTGTCCTTCAGCAATTGCGAAACGATGACACCGGCACCGTGATAGCGCAAGCCGCCGGCATGGATGTTTGCCGGAGCAAAGTTGTGTCCGAGCGTGAACATGGGCAGCAACGGCGTATAGCCTGCCTCATCTCCAAAGTCATACTGGAACTTGCCGCGTGTCAGCTTCGGGCAGGATGCAGGTTCCGCAGCGACAAAACGGGTCTTCTTTCCTTCCAGGATATTGTGACGCATGAAGGGGAAGGAGATGCCGCCGAAGTTGGAACCTCCGCCGAAGCAACCGATCACCACATCGGGATACTCACCTGCCAGCTCCATCTGCTTCTCGGCTTCCAGACCGATGACAGTCTGATGCAGGGTGACATGGCTCAAGACGGAACCGAGCGTGTATTTGCAGTTGGGTGTCATGCGTGCCAGCTCGATGGCTTCGGAGATGGCAGTACCCAATGAACCCTGGTAGTTGGGATGTGCGGTCAGAATATCTTTTCCGGCACGGGTTGACATCGAAGGCGACGGAGTGACCTGCGCCCCGAAGGTCTGCATGATGCTACGCCGGTAAGGCTTCTGCTCATAGCTGATTTTCACCTGATAGACAGCAGCCTCCAGTCCGAAGACCTTTGCCGCATAAGACAGGGCGGCTCCCCACTGTCCTGCACCGGTCTCTGTGGTGACGTTCGTCACACCCTCCTTCTTGCAGTAGTAAGCCTGTGCCAAGGCGGAATTGAGTTTGTGGGAACCCACAGGGCTGACGCTCTCGTTCTTGAAATAGATATGCGCCGGGGTCCCCAATGCCTTTTCCAGTCCGTAGGCGCGCACCAGAGGTGTGCAACGGTAGTACTTATACATCTCACGGACTTCTTCGGGTATTTCAATCCAGGCATCTGTCTGATTCAATTCTTGCCGACAAAGTTCCTCGGCAAAGATGGGGTACATATCCTCCGGCTTCAACGGCTGCTTGGTTGCAGGATTCAAGGGTGGCAACGGCTTATTCACCATGTCTGCCTGAATGTTGTACCAGTAGCGGGGAATCTCGTTTTCAGGCAGCATGTAACGTTTCGTTTTTTCTTTCATTGTTCTTATTATTTACAAATTTCATTTACAATATGCAAGGAATCTCATCATTTTTGCCAACAGGTTGCAAGTTTAAGTAATAATTATGGGAATGGCAAGAGCTGGAGGGAAAATGTGTATATTTGCACAAGTTGGGTTGAAGATATGTGGAAAATAGACATAAAATAGGAGTATAACAGGAAGGTATAAGTATTGCTAAATAACAACTATGATTTACGGTTACATACGTGTCAGCAGTGATAAACAGACTGTGGAAAATCAGCGATTATGTTCAGCATCATGAAACGGAATGCACTTTCAACAGCTCTGATTCATGGGTGATACTTTCACCAATTGAGCAGAGCATCAAAAGAAAGATAGAGGCGGTAGGTACACCGCTCAAAGATTGGGATATCCAGATTAATTATGGCATTAAAACCGGGTTTAATGATGCGTTTATCATTAGTTCTGAGAAACGTAACGAGATTCTTGCTAACTGCCAATCGGAAGATGAACGCAAACGAACTGATGAACTTATACGACCGATTCTGCGTGGCAGGGATATAAAGAGGTATGGATATGACTGGGCGAACTTATGGCTAATCAATACTCACAATGGCATAAAAGATAAGATTCCTCGTATTCATATTGAAGATTACCCTGCAGTTAAAGCTCATTTAGACCTATATTGGAATAAAATCTCAAAAAGAGCGGATAAAGGTGACACTCCATATAATTTACGGAACTGCGCTTATTTGGAGGATTTTTCTAAGCCAAAAATGCTCTGGAAAAGAGTTGGTTCTATTCTTCGATTTTGTTATAATGATAATGGAGCCTTTGGACTTGATAGTACTTGCTTTGCAATAGGTGATAATGTTGAATTTGTATGCTGTGTATTAAATTCGACAATGGGGCATTATTTGCTTAAGGATGCTCCAAAGACAGGCACTGGCGATTTACTTGTAAGCATACAAGCTATAGAGCCAATACAAATACCCCAAGTGGGGTTGGAGACAATCTCGGAACTTAAGAAGCTTTTAGAAGAGAACATAAAAACGGGCTCAATAAGCAATGAAAAAGAGATAAATCGTAAAGTTTTTAGACTATACAACCTATCTCTTGATGAACAGAACTATATAGAGGCTAATTTTACTTAATCTCTACATAATCAATGGTTTTACGTTCTTCTGCGGTCAGATTGTATAAATCAAACAACATGGTGTCAATCGATCTCATTTGTTCTATTGTGTAATCAGATTGTACAGAAGCGACAATGTGTCTGAAAATTTCATTTTGTTCTAAAGATACTTGTTTTATTGGTATCTTGTCGAAGAATATTTTGCTTAACTCTCTTGTGCTTCCTTGTAACTCAGGAAATGAATCGCGGAAACAATATTTGAATAGAGAGGAATTAAAGAAAGCGGTTAAGTAAGCCATATTTTGTCCTGTTATAATAAAGCATTTCTGATTGGTCATAAGACCAATTTCATCATAAACAAAAGGCATATACTTAGTCATGTTTGGATAGATGA
>NZ_JAMBLN010000025.1:0-42531 GCF_023337025.1 Mediterranea sp. ET5
ATTCTTGCCTTCAAACATCCAATAACCGGTAGGTTGAATGGCATGAGTGATATTGAGTAATTTCTTAGTAATTCCAGTCAAAGAATAGACTTCACCTTGATACTTTACTTTCTTTTCATCCACTACAGATATTTCAGTAGATGGATCTTTTATGAATACTAAAACATCACCTTTCTTCATTCCCATCTCAAAATAATTGAGGGGAGGACGACGAGACGAATTGATTTTCTCCGTAGCAGACTTATCTTCTGTTGTCAAGTCATTGTCTATCTCTTCCGTGATTTCTAGTGTCACATCTTCTCGATTAAACAATTCCAATATCGCCATTGCCTGCTCCGGTTTTATTTGAAAAAACTCACGATTCGCATTAATCCGATTTGGAGCAAATGCAGTATGCAGGGCTTTTTCAATCTTTGCACAATCCGAAGATTTTACCTTGCAAGCATATTTACACTCAAATGGAACAGGAACCCCAGTACCATAAAGTTCTTTCATTCGAGCATCCAGATTGTCTCTTGTAGTCATACCAATTTTTACTAGCCCAGGCATTGCAGGGTTAATAAGAACATAAACAATTCCTGAATTATTTTGTTTTTGGGACATATGATACATGTTTTTATGTATGTTATTGACACAGAACTGTCGTTATAATATTTGAAATAATATTAGAAGCTACATCTATACCGAAACTCTTTATTTTATCAACTAACTTTGTTTTAGCCAAAGCTGGGTTAGGTTCTGTTTCAATAATTTCTTTTATTTCCTTGTATTGTTTACCTGTTAATTCATCCTTTATTAGATCCATGAAAAAGTCTAAAGACTGGGATTGTCGCTGTGATTGGTTTTGACTAACATGGACGTTAATAGATTTATCTATGATATTTAAATTTTTAGTATCATTGATAATTTGAGGCATTTCTAAGCAAGCCTGTAATATTGCAAGCATCTTATCAAAAAATATAGGAGAATTTCTATTCTTAGTAAATTCTTTAGAACCTTCCTCAAAATCATTTACACACCTGTCGTTAGGGAAAGATATGGATAGAAATCTTATTGCCTTGTTTTTCCAAATCTCATAGATTGAATTATCTGCAAGTCTATAAGATGAATATAGACGAATAACACCTGATGGTGGATTGATGTATGTGATTTTACTCCTTATATCTCTTCCTTCTTCAATAAGTTGTTCAAGAGTTATTGTTTCCATCTTTTAATGATATTATTTACCACCTTTTATTCTATTACAATTCTTACAAAGCATCTGGCAATTCTCAGCCACAGTAGTACCACCTTCTTTCCATGGTGTGATATGATCAGCTTCCATTTCCTCCAACTCAAAATGTTTTCCACAATGTACACAAATACCTTTCTGGCGTTCGTAGGCTTCACGTTTCTGTTTTTTATCAAACGTACGGAAACTTAAATCACGTAAATCACCACTCAGGACATAACGGTAAATACCGGATTTTTTCATGATTTCATCATCTTCCATCAAATCATGAATTTGTTTTTCCAACGCTGCGGTATCATAGACACCATCACCATATTTGTCGAACATTTCGCCCCAGTCCAAACCTTTCATTTCACGGCGGTACTTAACGAATGTAGAACGTATCCATGTGATGATTGATACGAAATAAGCCCAAAGTTTATTGGCATTTGGATCAAACTGATGCAAAGCCATATACTTGTCAATACTCTCTACACCGTCATGACGAGCAGCCCATTTTAAGATTGTGGATAAATATGCTTGTTCTATTGCATTACCGTTCAGAAAATCTGCCCCCATTTTATATGCCGGGCAACCATTCTTTGAGAAGTGTCTACGTGCGTCAGTTACAAAAGGTCCAGAATAAACTGCATTTAATAATTCTTGGTCAAGAAGTTTTTCTCCAGCAATGTTGATTACACGGAACCAATCCAGTTTTTCTTTATCTGTACCTTCACAAAAATAGACCGTTAACTCATAATTGAGGAATTTTTCTTTTTCCTCAGCAGTAAGTGTTGAAAAATAAAGTGTACCTCGATCATGGTCAACTATATTGAAGTCATGGGTATAGAATCCGCAGATTGAAAGAGTACGTTGCTGTCCGTCAATCATTTCAAAATTGCCATTATCATCCACACTCCAATACATAATATTGAGAGGAAACCCTTTAAGTATAGTATCTATTACAGCTTGTTGTTGCTTTTCATCATAACGAAACTCACGCTGATAAGGTGGGCGTATATCCAATTTTCCATGGTAGCCTTTAACACCTGTATCTGGATCATTGACATAGCCGTCAATAAGATCTGCAATTTTTATTGATTTCAATTCTATCTGCATATCTTACTCCTTTCCTTTTTTTGAAGTTTTGTTTGTGCTTTGTTTCTTGGTCAAGGATTTTTCCTCAGATTTTAATCGCCGTTCTACCTTTTTTACGTCCTCTCCCGGTGGCAACTGTTCCGGAACAATTCCACGTTGAAGCAGCATATTCCTTACAGCAGCATTGTTGTCTACATGCTCACGGGTTATTTGTTCTTGGCCATGCAAATCTTTCTGTTGTACATTCACTGAGGTCATTTCTGCAGCGAAATCTTTTGCTTTGATACTGATTGTTGGAAGAAAGTCTGCTAAAGGTCGATTGTCAGGAGCGCCTAATCTACGCTTTAATAATGCTGTGTCTAAATGAAATAATGCCTTGTCGCCTTTAGAACGGATAATGCCGAATCCTTTGTTATCCACGCCACGCTCATAAAGAATGCCAGACAGACGATTTTCCGTTTCAGCTAATTTGTTGCGTGCCACAACACGTTCGTGTTCCAAGATTCTTTTTTGCACAAGTTCTGCTCGGCGTGTCTGTACAGCAAAGTAGTTTTGTGCAAATGCTACTTGGGCTTTGCGGGGGTCTCCATTTTGTGCTATAAGATAGCAGGCATAGCGCGTCAGCATGTAGTCATTTATCTCACGCTGAGCTCCTTTGGCCAATTCTATCATTTTGCTGACGTCAGCAAAATGATATGCTGTTTCTTGGCCTGCATTTTCACATGCTGCTTTTGCTTTCTCTATGATATTCTCGAAGTTACGCCATTGAGCATAACCCAATAAGGTAGAGAGTTCTCTTGCACTCCAGCATTCTACTCCTTCGTATTCATTAGCAATGGCTTCAAATTGCTGGAATAGTTCTATTATTTCTTCGGCTTTCATTATATCTTCTTATGACGGATTAATATTCTCGTATAAACTCGTTTTAATTCTCCTTGATTTTCTATGTAAAATGCGGGCCCTCCATTTAACTTTCCTAACCTTTTCTTTATAATATCCATATTCGCGCAATTAAGATTAAATCCTACAATCTCAAATTGTTCTGGATTATATTTATCTAAAAAAGTAATAGGAACTCCCATTACACCATCATAATTCATGGGAATTAGTTCTGTTTTAGGTACTTCTATTGCATCGTAATTTACATACTTAGAATATTCTTCAGGCGTATATTTCTTATAAAGTATTAAATCTTCATGTCTTTTTTTGATTTCAAGGTTGGTAAACCATGTTACACCAGAGACTCTTATCATTCCTTCTCTGTGATCATTAGCTGTGGCTGTGTCTTCATAGTTAGAAATAAAATGACCAGCGCCACCTTTAAACCCATATCCCAGCCATAATTTATTTTGCATAATAAGAGGAAATATTTCTTTATATGTAATTGCATTTTGATGTCCAATAATCAAAAACTTCTTATTGTATTCAATCAATTGAGCAACATATTCTCTAAATAATGAGAATGGAGGATTGGTAACTACGATGTCTGCTTCTTTAAGCAATTCTATACACTCTTTACTTCGAAAGTCACCATCTCCTTTCAGTGGCATAACTCCTATTTCATTTGCATCTGGAGTATGATTCCCATTCTTATCTCCTTCATAAATTAGATATACAGCCTGTTCACTTTGGTTTTGGCTGAATAAATCCATATTCTGGTTCTTGTAGCATGTAGTAATCAGCTTTTTCAAACCAAGGAACTCAAAATTATATGCAAAATAGGTAAAGAAGTTACTTACTCGTGGATCGTCACAGTTACATAATACCGTTTTACCACGAAAATGTTCGCGATAATGTTTCAGCTCATTATTGATATCGTCAAGTTGAGTATAAAATTCATCCTTTTTCGCTTCTTTAGCCTTATCTATATTTCTTTTTGCCATACTTTTACATGCTTTTATTTAATAATTCTCTGATATCCACATTTAGCAATCCTGCAATTTTAGACAAGGTTGCTAAATCTGGTTGAATCTTATTGGAACACCATTTAGAAACGGTGGAACGATCTTTTCCAAGTTGTTCAGCCAACCACTTTCCCGTTTTGTTTTGTTCTACTAATACGACTTTTATTCTATTTAAATTTTCCATTATAGACCACATTGTTGGTGTATAATGCAAATGTAGTGATAATATGTGAAACAGTATATGTCAGCTAGAATCTTTTTAATTACTATTTAATCATTAGTTGCTTGTATATTTAATTGGGGTTATATTTTCCGACTTTGGAGGAAAATATTTTAGCAAGTAGTTTTGGGGTGCCGAAAACATTTCGGGCGCCCCAAAACACAACTTGCTATGTTCGTTTGAACATAAATTTTCGGTGCCGAAAATTATTCAAACTAAGAACTTTTTTAGTGACAAAATCATATAGGGAAGTGTTGCTTATAATCAATACTGTTTGCTTGGTGATAAATAAACAAGCAAACAAACACTCAGTCAATACTGACTGCACTCATTACTGATTGTGTGATGGTTTGAAGTCATACAAACAGTAATTCAGTCACTCAGTTGTTCAATTTGTATCATATGGAATGAAGCGACCTTGCTAACGTTTTCATTTCGTTATGCAATATGTCGACAGTTGATGATACCGAATGTCAGAGTTGCGGCATGCATTGTTTTTTATCTTTACTTAGTATCAAACATTTAGGTTTAACTCAAAATAAAGAAGACAATGGAAATCATCAGCTTTGAAAAAAGGACTTTCGAGGAGATTGCCGCCAAACTGGATCGGTTCGTGCAGCGGGTGGAAAGTCTGTGCCGTGAACACGGTGGGAAGGAAACAGGTGAATGGATGGACAACCACGAGGTCTGCCGCAGGTTGCGTATCAGTCCGAGAACCTTGCAGACTCTGAGGGATAACGGGACACTTGCCTTTACAAAAATCGGAAACCGGACTTACTACCGTCCTGACGATGTAGAGCGTGTGGTCGGGAATGTAGAGGAAAAGCGTAAGGAAGCCCGTTGGAAAGGCAAGACCATTTGAGTGAGTTTCAAGAATAATGTATAACCCAATATCAAACGCGTATGAGTAATGAAATCAGAGAAAAGGACCACGAGTGGGTAAAGGCGTTCCACTCGAATTTCGACAGGCTGCTGGCCCTGCTCGAAAAGTTGTTGGAGAAACGGCAACCGTCCGCCTATGGCGATGAACTGCTGACGGACAAGGAAGTGGCATACATGCTGAAAGTGAGCCGGAGAACCTTGCAGGACTACCGCAACAACGGCATTCTGCCTTACACACAGGTAGGCGGCAAGATTCTCTACCGGGCTTCTGACATAGAAAAGACACTGATGAAAGGGTACAAGGAAGCGTACCGACTTAATGAATAAAATCGGTATCACTCTATTGGAATCTGTATCACTTATCAAACAGGTGGGTGATGCAGATTCTATTTGTTTTATTGCAAAAGGTAGGGAGAAAAGCAAATAAAGTGGGGAGAAAAAGTAGGGAGAAAATTATTGCTTTGCTATCTCAAGACAATTCACTAAGTGCAGCTACCCTTGCCGAGCGGATAGGCATAACCCCTAAAGCTGTGGAAAAACATATTGCCAAGATGAAGGCAGAAGGAATACTCAAGCGTGTCGGACCGGATAGAGGCGGACACTGGCAGGTCGTAGAAAAAACGGATTGATTTTTCTGGAGGGAGCGCAGTTTATCGCCTGCCCATTTTATTGCATTTCTAAAAAATATCCCTCTTTAAGTGATGAAAACGGCATATAGAATCGGACGTGATTTTAATTTCCATCGATATGCTGTTTTACTTTTTAATTTTCTGACTTTTCCGTCAGTCGCTTGTTTCCGCTGCCGTCGGCGTTCATTGTACAGACGTGAAAGGGAAAAGGTTTTCGGGCTGAATACGCTCTGAAAGAGGAAGATTCTGCCCGAAACGGCATAGCCGCCAGACCTTTTCGCTTTCAAGAGAGTCTGTACTAACTTCTATGGACGGCGAGGAAATAGGCGACTGATAAAGAATTGTAAGTTACTCCTTCTTTATTTTATAATGCTATAATAATTTTGTATTTTTGAAAGCTATATTACATTGATTATATGGGAGCAGTAAAAAATTACATGATTGACAGAGATAATGTTATAGATAATCTAAACTTTTATTTGAGTATCATTAAGGAGTTTGCAAATCAAAGTAAAGTTGGTTTAGATATCTACAAGAAAGGACAACTGATTATAGAACAACTGGAAGGTCCACATTTATTTATCCAAACCATGAATTTTATTGATCATATGCAATATGTATTAGATCAATATATTGAAACTGTTAAATCTCAAAATGCTAGCGCAAAAGATAAGCATAGTGCACTGATTGGTGTCAGGAATATTTTTTCTTCTATTCTTCAGATGATAAATGAGGAAATTAATAATTCTACAAGCAATTACAATAGTGAAAAATATTACAAAGAACAAATTGCAATATTAGAAAAAAGAGAGCAAGAATTAAATGAAAAAATATCAATGCTTGAACCTGAGTTGAGTAAAACTCAGCAGCAACGAAAAGAAGCAGAAATACATCAGCAAGAGTTGGCAATAGAACTTGCGAATGTAAAGCAATATATGCAACAAATGCGTCAGGAGTAAGATGAACAAAAACGACGTCAGGATGCTCAAGAAGAATTAAAAACTAATATCAAAAATGCATTTAATGAACTTAATGAATATTCAGTTCCAATTGAAACAGAAAAGAAGCGTTTAAATTGGATGTTTATAATTTATGCCCTACTATGTATAGCTACTTTAACAATTCTGGCTATATATGAGTACAAATTTATAGAACGTTTCAACAATCAATCGATTCCTAATACTTGGATTAGTTATTTACCATTTTATTTACCTGTGCCATTATGTGCAGGATTATTGTGGGTTTTTATATTTCAAATGAATAGAGCACAACGGCAATTAATTCTTTTAACAGACAAATTGCATCATGTCAAATATATTGAAGGATTATTGTTGGCTATTAATACTCTTTCTACTAATACTTCAGAAGGAGCGATAAAAATACAACAGACTATCAATAGCATTATTGATAATTATCTTCGTCATCAACAACGTGTAATTGAACCTCAAATTCAAAAGGAATTATCTCAAGATCAGACAGACTTAAAGCAGCTTACTAACTTTATTCGTGAAATAAAAGAATTAACTCATAAATGACGTCATATTAATTCAAAAGTTATTTCCGTCTTTCGTTTGAGTCGATTGCAGACGTGAAAGGGAAAAGGTTTACGGACTGAATACTCTCTGAAAGAGGAAGAATCTGTCCGAAACGGCATAGCCGCCAGACCTTTTCGCTTTCAAGAGAGTCTGTACTAACTTCTATGGACGGCGAGGAAATGGGCGACCGATGGGTATTCTTTTGATTCGGAGATTTGTCTGGTATTCACGCGGATAATTAACCGCAGAATTTGCGGCCTATTATCCGTATGATAGAATGATTCAACATTATTTCTGAATTGTTTAAATGGGTTGTTATAAACGAAAAAGATTGCCTGAAAGTAAATCCCTTACATTATTCATATCTTTCAGAATGGAACTGTCTAGTACCCTTGCATAGTGCTGCGTCATCTTGATATTGGTGTGACCGAGCATTTTGGCTACATTCTCAATGCTTACCCCATTGGCCAAACAGACAGATGTGGCGTACGAGTGGCGGGCTGTGTGTGTAGTCAGGTTCTTCTTTATCAGACACAGGTCGGCAATCTCTTTCAGGTAGCTGTTCATCTTCTGATTGCAGGGAACAGGCAGCAATACTCCTTTCTTTTTAGATGTAGGATAATCTGCATATTTCCTCAGGATTTCCAAAGGAATATCCAGCAGCGGAATATTACACATGTTCTTTGTTTTCTGACGTGGCTTCCTGATCCACAGATTTCCGTTGTTGTCTTTTACGATATGCTCAGGAGAAAGCTGTTGCACGTCGATGAAAGCCAGACCGGTAAAGGCGGCGAAAATAAAAACATCACGGACTACGGTGATTCGCTCCAGAGGAAACTCCTTGTGGTAGATGGTCAGCAGTTCGTCCATGGTAAGAAATTCACGGATTACTTCTTTTTCGTGGAACTTGATACCGATAAACGGATCCTTGGCTATCCATTCATTGGCCAGTGCCAGATTGGTAATCTTCTTCAGACACTTCATATAACGGATGACGGTATTCTGCTGACATTCCTTTTCCGTCTTCAGATAAAATTCGAAGGCACGTACCAGTTCACCGTTGACTTCTGCTAGCGGCAGATCATCCTTTCCGTATTTCTGTTTGATAAGTTCGGCAAGATAGCGTTTGCAGCTTTCATAACGGCGAACGGTAATCAGGGCGTAGTCTTTACCGACCAGGGCACGGCATTGGTCATTGTGCTCCTGCATGGTACCGATGAGCGTACGTACCGCTTCCGGTTCTTTGTCCTGTCCGAAAAATATTTCCTGTAACAGACGCGCTGTTATAGGCTGATTCTGTTCTTCCAGCTCACAAAAAATCTGATGTAACTTGATTCTCGCATTTTCGATATAGGCATTCAGATCGCATGATTTGCGACTTTTGCCTCTGGCAGATTCCTTTGCCTGACTCCAAAGGGATGGGTCAATGCTCTTGCGGATGTTGTTTTCAACTCGCGTACCATCTACAGTGATACGCATACACACGGATGCTTCTCCGTTTTTCAGCAGCTTTGTTTTCTTCAAGAAGAAAAGCACATTGAATGAACTTCTTTTCATTTTTCCTACAGTTTTTAGTTTGTACAAAAGTAGGAAACCGAACCCGTTTTCTTGCTATGCAAAATATTGACAATCAGTGAAAAAGGTCGTAATTCGGTGGAGATTTCTGCTCCACCTTTTATCTCCACCTTTTGCTCCACCTCGAACGGTAATATTTTGCCGTTTTTTGCGTGCCGGGGGGGAAACAAAAAATCCCGATTTCGCTTGGAAATCAGGATTTTACTGCTTTTTGCTTTTCTTCAAAGTGGTGCCACCAGGAATCGAACCGGGGACACAAGGATTTTCAGTCCTTTGCTCTACCAACTGAGCTATGGCACCGTTTTGTTTTGCGTGTGCAAAGGTAGAGAAAATATTTTATCATGCAATAGGAATGGGCACTTTTTTGCAGAAAAACGCGAAAAAAGTGGAAAAGGCTAAAGCCTCCTTCCCGGAATGAACACATTCAGGCGGGAAAGAGGCTTTAGGAAAGAGGCATGAGGGGCCTAAGATTCGCGCAGCGGATTCCAACCCTGTGCCTTGAGTTCGAATTCCTGACCGTCACGGGTGATGAGGGCCAGTCCCAGCTCGGGCTTGGTGATGTAACCGATGATGCGGATGCCGTCCAGTTGGGAGACCTTCTCGTTGTCGGCCAGAGGTACGGTGAACAGCAATTCATAGTCCTCACCGCCGTTCAAGGCACACGTCGTGACGTTCATGTTCAGCTCCTCCGCCATGACTGCCGTCTGGTAGTCCAGGGGAATGCGTTCTTCGTAGATGCGGCAACCGGTATGGCTCTGGTTGCAAATGTGCATCAGCTCCGATGAAAGGCCGTCGGAAATGTCCATCATGGCAGTGGGCAGGATGTGATGCTCGGCAAGCTTGCGGATGATGTCTCCGCGTGCTTCGGGCTTCAGCTGACGTTCCAGCAGGTACTCTTTGCCTGAAAAGTCCGGATTGACCTCCTGCTGGCCTTCAAAGACCTTCTTCTCGCGTTCGAGCAGCTGAAGTCCCATGTATGCAGCTCCCAGGTCGCCACTTACGCAGATGAGGTCCGTTTCATGGGCACCGTTGCGATAGACGATACGGTCCTTCGGAGCATCGCCGATGCACGTGATGCTGATGGCAAGTCCCGTGAGCGATGAGGTGGTGTCTCCGCCGACGATGTCCACGTGGTGTGCGGCACAGGCAAGCTTCAGTCCGGCATAGAACTCCTCCATGTCCTCGATGCTGAACCGTTTCGACAGGGCAAGCGACACGGTCATCTGACGCGGCGTACCGTTCATGGCATAGATGTCGGAGATATTCACCATGGCGGATTTGTAGCCCAGGTGCTTCAGGGGGACGTAAGTCAGGTCGAAGTGTACCCCCTCCATCAGCAGGTCGGTCGTCACCAGCACTTCACTGTCGGGGTAGGAGAGCACGGCGGCATCGTCGCCCACTCCATATCGGGTCGAAGTATTTTCCAGCTTGATGTCCTCGGTGAGGCGGCGTATCAGTCCGAACTCGCCGAGTGTGGCAATTTCTGTTCGTTGTTTCTCTTGCATAGTTGTATGTTAGGTTCGTTGAATTAGTTCGCGGATGAGGGTGGTCATGTGGGGCTGTGCGGCGTGGGCGGCTTCCTGCACTTCCTCGTGCGACACTTCCGCCACCGCATCCCCCAGTCCCAGGTCCGTGATGACGGAGATGCCGAACACGCGGATGCCGCAGTGGCGTGCCACGATGACTTCGGGAACGGTCGACATGCCCACGGCATCGGCTCCCAACCGGTGGAACATCCGGTACTCGGAGGGAGTCTCGAAGGTCGGTCCTTGTGTGCCGAGGTAGACACCTTCGCGCACGTCGATGTGGTGTTCGGCAGCGATGGCCCTGGCCTGACGGAGCAGTTCGCGGTCGTAGGCTTCGCTCATGTTCGGGAAGCGGGGACCGTAGGGGATGTTGCGTCCGCGCAACGGATGCTCGGGAAAGAAGTTGATGTGGTCGGTGATGAGCATCAGGTCTCCCAGTCGGTGCTCCGGATTCACGCTCCCTGCCGCATTCGACACGATCAGGGTGCGGATGCCCAGTTCACGCATGACGCGCACCGGGTAGGTCACTTCCTTCATGGAGTAGCCTTCGTAGTAATGGAAGCGGCCTTGCATGGCGAGGACCTCCTTGCCGTCCAGCTTGCCGAAAAGCAGCCGTCCGTTGTGTCCTTCCACCGTGGAGACGGGGAAGTGGGGGATGTCCCGGTAGTCGATGGCTACGATGTCGGTGAGGGCGTCCGCCAGACTGCCCAGTCCTGTTCCCAGGATGATGGCGGTCCGTGGACTGAAGGGCATCCTGTCACGCAGGAAGGCGGTTGTCTCTTGAATAGGTTCCAACATAGTCCAATATCTTTTGATTAAACACGGGTCGTTCGCCGAAGAGGATATCCACCTCGATCGGCAGTATGTATAGATTTCGTTTCACTTCGTCGCTCAGCGGAAGGTGGTGCAGGCGGGTCGCGTCCTTCTCGGTGGTGAGGAGGAGGGTGTCTGCTCCGGCTTCGGCAAAGCGTCGGTTGATGGTCTCCGCGTCTCCGTCCGTGAACTGATGGTGGTCGGGGAAGCGGAGGGAGCTGATGCGTCGCGTGTAGCCTTGCAGGTCGTGCAGCAACTTGTCGGGACTGGCTATGCCGGTCAGCACCAGCACGGGGGTGTCCTCCGTCAGGCTGGACAGCGGACGGGTGGCGTCCGTCGGTCCCTCAAAGGGATGGAGGTCGCCGTAACGCAGGGTGGAGAAGAACAGTGACTGCCTCTCTTCCAGGCACAGATGTTGCCGGATGGCTTCCGCTTCGGATTCCGACAAGCGAGGCGGACATTTCGACACCACCACGATGTCGGCGCGGGACTTGCCGGAGAGGGGTTCACGCAGACGCCCTGCCGGCAGCAGCGCATCCTCGTAGATGGGGCGTCGGTAGTCCGTCAGCAGGATGTTCAGCCCAGCCTTGACGTAGCGGTGCTGATAGGCATCGTCCAGCAGGATGACATCAAGGGGAGGCGTCACCTCCGGAGCTGTCATGCAGCGGATGCCATGCGGACGGTCGGCGTCGACGGCAAGGCGGATGTCCGGGAACTTGCTCTTCATCTGGAAGGGTTCGTCGCCAATCTGTTCCATCGGTGTGCCTGCATCCGCCCAAAGGAAGCCCTTCGACTTACGCTTGTAGCCCCGGCTCAACACACCGGTGTGCATTCCGGAAGCAGTGAGCAGGCGGATGAGGTATTCCGTGTGGGGGGTCTTGCCTGTTCCGCCCACGGTGAGGTTGCCGACGCAGATGACGGGCAGGGGAAACGAGACGGAACGCAGGACGCCGCAGTCAAAGAGGGCATTGCGCAGCCGTACTCCCAGCCCGTAGAGCCAGGCGAGCGGATAGAGGGGTTTGTATATCTTCACCATCGGTCAGTGGTTTTCAGAGATTCAGACGGAGGACGTAAGGCAGGCGTGCCTGTACGGGAGCCTGCTGACGGATGTGTTTCACGAATTGCAGACTTTCGTAGTCGCTGCCCAGCAGGTCGCGCAGTTCAGCCTGCACGAAGCCGCCCCAGGAGTTGTTCATCAACATGTCCCACCACTCGGCAGGGGCAGGATGCCGTGTGAGGCTGTATTCCGTCAGTCCGGCTTTCTCGGCAGCCAGGCGGATGGCAGTGTCGATGCCGCCCAGTTCGTCGACCAGTCCGATACGCTTTGCCATTTCCCCGGTCCATACACGGCCCTCGGCGATGCGGCGGATGGAGTCGGTGCTGAGTCCGCGTCCGTCTGCACAACGCTGCACGAAGAGTGCATAGCCGCGCTCGATGTTCGCCTGCATGCCTGTCCGTTGGGCATCGTCAAGCGGACGGAAGAGGCTGGCTCCTCCGTGGCGGTTGGTCGACACGCCGTCAAAGGTGATGCCCACCTTGTCCGCCACTCCCTTGAAGTTGGGTATCATGCCGAAGATGCCGATGGAGCCGGTCAGTGTGCCGGGGTCTGCCACGATGCTGTCCGCAGCACACGAGATGTAGTAGCCTCCCGACGCGGCATAGCCTCCCATCGACACGATGACGGGTTTCCGGGCTTTCAGGTTCATCACTTCGTGCCAGATTTGTTCCGAACCGAAGGCGCTGCCGCCGGGAGAGTTCACACGGAGGACCACAGCCTTGACCTTCTCGTCTTCCGCCAGCTTGCGCAGGTCTTCACACATCAGGGGCGCATGGATGTTGCCGTCGCCACGTCCCGAGGTGGCATCGTCGATACCGCCTTCCGCATAGTAGACGGCAATCTGCGGATGCGAGGCCTTCAGTGCCTGTGAGGTTGCCAGCGAGACAAGGTCGGCGGCTTCCACCAGGTGGAAGTCTTTCTTTTCCGTGTTGTATCGTTGGTTGATGTCGTCCTCCACGTCGTTGCGGTAGATGAGGGTGTCCACCAGATGGCAAGCCACCAGTTCCCTGGCAGGAGCGGCGGAGAGCAGACGGTCGGCGTATGCCTGAAGCGTGTCGGGGGCAATGTCGCGTGCAGCAGCCACTCCACCGACTATGCCGTTCCAGATGGATTGCAGGAAGGCGGTGGTCTGCTCACGGTTCGCCTCGCTCATCTGCGTGGCGGCATACGGCTCGACAGCTGACTTGTACGTCCCGACTTTGAATATCTGTACCTCGACACCGGCTTTCTCCAGCAGGTTCTTGTAGAACATCACTTCCGTGCTCATGCCCTCCCAGGTCATGTCGCCGACGGGATTGAGCATCACACGGTCTGCCAGCGAGCAGACGTAATAGGTCCCCTGACTGTAGGAGTCGGCATAGGCCGTGATGAATTTGCCCGAATCCTTGAAACGCTCCAGTGCACCGCGCAGCTCTTCGAGGGCGGCAGGCGGGGCGGCAAAGCTGCCGGCAGTGAGACAGATGCCTTTGACCTTGTCCGACGATTGGGCGTAGGCGATGACGTCGAGCAGCTGTTGGAGCGTCAGGTCCGTACCTCCCTGACTTGTCAGGGTCTGGAGGGTGAGCGGTTGGGGCTGTTCAGTCAGTTCCCCTTCCAGTCGGATGACGACCAGCGAGTTGTCGTCGACACTGACCGGGGTACTTGAAGAGAAGGAGGCTGCCATGCCGACGAGCATACCGACGCCGATGATGACCAACACGATGCCTGCGATGACCAGTCCGGTTACGGTGGCGAGAGTGTACTTCAAGAATTCTTTCATAGCTGATGGTTTTTTTGATGAGTTGGGACAAAGATAAAGATTTCGGCACAGAGCTGCCAAGCAATCGGGAGATTTATTCGCCGGGAATGTTCCGTTGATGAGGCACGGGCGGGTATTCCCGCCTTCTGATTCTTCTTTTCCACCCGACGGAGTGAGGTACGGCGGAAGTGACAAAGTGTCAAACGAAGCCTTTCCTGGTGGCTTTCCCTGCACCAAAATACGTCTTGGCGGATTTTTTTGCATTCTCAGGCGATTCGCGAAATGCAGATTGTCGCCAGTTTCTTCTTTTTCGTTTCCTTCCGGGTGTTTCAGCGGACGGTACGTGTCGTTTTGTCTATTCATATTGGTTGCTACCTGCTCTTTTAATAGCTTCCGAAATGTTGACTGCCTCGTTCTTCCAGAGAGTGAAACTCGGAATTCTTCTCTTCCATTTTCCAAAGATTTGACTTCCGCGGACGAAACAATCGTGTTTGGCAGGTGAAACTATATTGTTTGACGCCTCAAACTATATTGTTTGGCTCGCGAAACAATATTGTTCTGGGCACGTTTTGTCAATATCCCGAAAATGAAATGTATAGTTTTCTAAAATCAAAGTCCTTTTCGGGTATTTTCGTTTGCATTATTTAGCGATTGCTCTCTAGTTTGATGGGATTGCCCAAAGTGTGCGTTAGCCTGAGAGGTCGTTTTTGCTGATTCTGTCAAGCGGAAGGGTTGAAACAGTTTCTTTTTGATAGTTGGGCGTTCGGGCAGGGAGTGAAGAGGACCATCAAGTTGGCTGTATGAATTATACTTGGAAAACGAAGTGATGCAGTGGCAGGTTGGAATAATTTTATAGGTGTACAATAATAGTTTGATTGGAGAACTTGTTTCCTGTCTAATTTGTGTATGTTTGCAACATCGTAATCATAGAAGTTTTGTGTATGAAAAAGCCGGTCTATAATGATGTCATAGACTTTCAGCGCGCCCTATTGATAGTGATGGTCATTTTGGTGCATATCGTGAACTTCGGCACACTGTATCCCGAAGTGAAGGCGAGGATATTTTCCTTTTTCATGCCTGCATTCCTGATTATCACCGGCTATTTGGTGAATATCAGGAAAACGCCACGACAATTTGGAGTATACCTTCTCCAGATGGCTCTCCCATATGCCATAATGGTCATAGGCTATATGGTGCTGTCTCTGTATCTGCCCGTTAGGGATGGCATAACGGAATTGAGTTGGGAAACCACCTTTCGCATTCTCTTCATCCGTTCCATCGGTCCCTATTGGTTCTTCAGGGTGATAATTATTTGTAGTACGCTGTATTACATCGTCTTCAAATGTGCAGATGGACTAAAGGTCCGTTTATGGAAAAGTAATGCAGGAAAAGAGGATACCGCAAAGGTCGGAGAGTTATTTGCACTGTTGGCAACCTTATTCATCGTATCTCGACTTACCCCTGCTTTGCCTTGGGATACAGCTTTTTATTTTGTGTGTGGGGTAACGATACGTCTCTTGGTGCATGATTTCGACAAGGTTTGCCCCAGAAGTTGGATGGCTTGCGTCCCGTTCACACTCTTTCTATATGTTTATCCCAAGGATTTGCTCAATGTGTCAGTGCTGATACTGGTTTTCTGTTTCTTTTCGTTGACAGCCCAACTCTCCACGGTCATAACAGGCCGTTTCAGATTAGCCTTACTTTATATTGGCAGGAACACGCTGCCCATCTATATCTTTCATCCTGTTTTCACGATGGCAGGCAAATTCTTATTGCCCATATTCCAGTTTGACAAAAGTGGGCTTTGTCATGCCGGTTGTGTGACTTTATTGGCTCTTTTGGGCTCAATAGCCATAGCCCGGGTGGCTGACAAGCTACACTGCTCGTGGATTATGGGGCGGGCTAAACTACTCCGCTAATGGTGATGTGGAAACGGTCGTTTCATTCCGTCATTACGAGTTATCCGGCAGACAGTGGCTGTGTTTTTTCGTGCGGCAGGTAAAAGTTTATTCCTCATGTGCGGAACTTCCTTAGCAGCAGTTGCTTCTACATATTGAAATGATACTTTGTTCCGGGCTTGCGTTCCCGTCAGTGAATAAAGAAAGCACGTTGCAGTCGGTGTGTGTCGGCAGGAAGAGGACACAACGCCGTGCAACGGGCTTTTCTATGGGTTACGCTATGACTGAAGGACAAGCTTATTTCTTGTTCTGTTCTTTCAGTAAATCTCTGATTTCGGTCAGCAAGGTCTCTTCCTTGGAAGGAGCAGGAGGAGCAGCAGGTGCGGCGGGAGCTTCTTCCTGTTTACGCTTCAGCTTCATCATCAAGCGGATCATGATAAAGATGGAGAAGGCAATGATGATAAAGTCGAACAGGGTCTGGAGGAAGTTGCCGTAGTTGAGTGTGACGGCAGCAGCCTGCTCCACACCATCCACGATTTCTGCTGGTTTGAGCACCCATTTCAGTTCCGTGAATTTTACACCACCGGTGAGCAGTCCGATGGGCGGCATGATGACGTCAGCCACCAATGAAGAAACAATCTTACCAAAGGCACCGCCGATGATGACACCGACTGCCATGTCCACGACATTACCTTTCAAGGCAAAGTCTTTAAAGTCTTTTAAAAAACCACTTTTCATACAACTTGATATATTTAATTGAGTTAAGTTCCACAGGTACCTGTTGTCCGTTGGAACATACGGTTGCGAAAGTAATGAAAAAACGTTTCCGATGTTCACATCTGTCTGTCAAATGTACATTTAAGTGTCATTTTTGTCAGCGGCGGTCCGCTCCCCACATCATTTTCTCACGCAGGGTGGTGAAGAAGGAGTGCCCCTTCTGCTGCACCAGCTTGATGGTGTAGGGGGCGCGGCGCAGGGTGAGCCGGGTGCCTTCGTGCATGCTTTCGCTCCGTCCGTCTACCGACACTAGGAAGTTATGGCTGCGGCTTTCGATGTCGAGGGTGATTTCGCAGTCGTCGCGGATGACGACGGGACGCATGTTGAGGCTGTGCGGTGCGACAGGGGTCAGTGAGAGGATGCCCGATTGCGGCACCATGATGGGACCTCCCACACTCAGCGAGTAGGCGGTCGACCCGGTGGGCGTAGCCACAATCAGTCCGTCGGCTTGATAGGTGGTGAGGAACTGTCCGTTGACACTGGTGTGGATGCTTATCATCGACGAGCTGTCGCGTTTCAGAACCGAAACTTCGTTCAGGGCAAAGGGATAACCCTTCAGCTTGTCCGGCTGACTACTGATCTGGAGCAGTTTGCGCTCCTCTACATGGAAGTCTCCCTGCACGATGCGCTCGAAGGCAGATTCAATCTCTTCGGGCATGATGTCCGCGAGGAAACCGAGGCGTCCGGTGTTGATGCCCACGATGGGTATATCCTTGTTGCCGATGCGGCTTGCCGCTTTCAGAAACGTGCCGTCTCCACCCATGCTGATGGCAAGGTCCGCCTGGAAATCTCCGTTCTCGAAGATACCATCCGGCTCGAAGGGGAGGCCCAGTTCCTGTTTAACGAAGTGATAGAAGGAAGCGTCGATGAACAGGTTGCAGTCCAGACGTCGCAACGTGTTCAGCAGTCTCTCGATGTGCGAGGCTTTTTTAGTCTGGTATGTATTTCCGAAGAGGACGAATCTCATAAGTCGATTTTCTGTTTTGTTGGGTTTATTTGTGTGGGGACTTCAAATTTATTTTGACACGAACTCCCTTATGGGTTAAAAACTCCAAACCTGCGGCTTATCTTTCCGATGCAAAAGAAGTCTTTTCAGCAGAAACTATTACTTTTGCAATAATTTGGTTGCAAAGATACACTTTTTTTAGAATAGACTATTGATACAATGACAAAGTTGAGTGTAAACATCAACAAAGTTGCCACCCTGCGCAATGCCCGGGGAGGCAATAATCCTGATGTAGTAAAAGTGGCGTTGGATTGCGAGTCGTTTGGTGCCGACGGCATCACGGTACATCCGCGTCCCGATGAGCGGCATATCCGCCGCACCGATGTGTTTGACTTGCGTGGAGTGCTCCGTACTGAATTCAACATAGAAGGATATCCGAGCAAGGAGTTCATCGACCTGGTCCTGCGTGCCAAACCGACCCAGGTGACCCTGGTCCCTGACAAGCCCGATCAGCTGACGTCGAATGCCGGGTGGGATACGAAGACTAACCTTTCGTTCCTGACCGATGTCCTCGATACCTTCAGCAAAGCCGGCATCCGTACGTCTGTCTTTGTCGGGACGGAACTCGAGATGCTCGACTATGCGGCAAAGGCAGGAACCGACCGGGTGGAACTTTACACCGAGCCTTATGCGTCGCTCTATCCGAAAGACCGTGAACAGGCAGTAGCTCCCTTTGTGGAAGCTGCACGCCGGGCACGTTCGCTGGGACTGGGACTAAATGCGGGGCACGACCTGAGTCTGGAGAACCTGGCTTACTTCCATGCACAGATTCCTTGGCTCGACGAGGTGTCCATCGGTCATGCACTGATTTGCGACGCCCTTTATCTGGGATTGAAAACAACCATAGAAGAATATAAAAAATGCTTGCGCTCATGAATTTAGCACTTGTTTTGGCACAGGCTGCCCAAGGGGTGGCTTCGGCTGTGAGTTCTGATAACCCCGTGTTGACCCCTGTGACGGTTGCCGAACCGGAGATGAATCTCTGGGACATGGCGCTGAAGGGTGGCTGGATCATGATTGTCCTGGCTGCCCTGTCGGTGTTGTGCGTCTACGTCTTCTTCGAACGTTGGGCGGTTATCCGCAAGGCGGAAAAGGAAGACCCTCTCTTTATAGAACGCATGCGCGACTATATCCAAAGCGGAGAGTTGAAGTCTGCCATCAACTATTGCCGCATGACCAATACGCCGGCCGCCCGGATGATTGAGAAGGGCATCATGCGTATCGGACGTCCGGTAGCCGATGTGCAGGCTGCCATCGAGAATGCCGGAAACATCGAAGTAGGCTTGCTGGAACGTCGCCTGCCGGTCATCGCTACGGTGGCAGGAGGGGCACCGATGTTGGGCTTCCTGGGAACCGTGACAGGTATGGTGACTGCCTTCTGGGACATGGCGAATGCCGGGAACAACATCGACATCACCCTGTTGTCAAGCGGTATCTATGAAGCCATGATTACGACGGTCGGTGGCCTGATTGTGGGTATTCCCGCCCTGTTCGCCTACAACTACCTGGTGGCGAAGGTCGATACCGTGGTAAACAAGCTGGAGGCAAAGACACTCGCCTTCATGGACCTGCTCAATGAACCCGTTAAAGAATGACGGCCTATGGCACTGAAACGTAAAACACGCATTGCGGCGACCTTCAGCATGGCGTCAATGACCGACATCATCTTCCTGTTGCTGATCTTCTTCATGATCACGTCGACGATGGTGTCGCCCAATGCCATCAAGGTGCTCTTGCCGCAAGGCAAACAACAGACGTCGGCGAAACCCCTCACGAGGGTCATCATCGACAAGGAACTGAACTATTATGCAGGCTTCGGCAATGAGGCGGAGATGCCTGTCACCCTCGACGAGCTGCCCGGCTTCCTGAAAGAGTGTGCCGAGCGTGAGCCGGAAATGTATGTGGCACTCTACGCCGATGAGTCCGTGCCTTACGGGGAAATCGTGCGGGTGCTCAATATCGCAAACGAGAACCAATATAAAATGGTGCTGGCCACACGTCCGCCCGAGAAATAGCCAATGAAGAACAATCGTCTACAAGGAATCATAGGTACGGTGGTGGTCCACCTCATCATCCTGCTCATCCTGTTTGTCGTGACCTTGCACGCTGCGACACCGGAGGAGGAGAGCGGTGTGCCCGTGATGCTGGGGAGTGCCGAGCTTTCGCAAGGAGATGCCGACCCTTACACCCTGACCGAAGTGGATGTGCTCGACGAGCTGCAACCGGAGACGGCACCGGCAGACCCTTCCGTGGAAACACCTTCCGAACAGGAGATGCTGACCCAGGACCTGGAAGAAACGGTAGCCATGAAACCGCAGAAAAAGCCTGTCAAACCCAAGACCGAGGTGAAGACTCCGCCCAAGAAGCAACCGGAGCAACCCAAACAACCCACGAAGACGCCTGAACAGATTGCTGCCGAGAAACGTGCCGCCGCTGAAAAGGCTGCAGCCGAAGAAGCTGCCAAGAAGATTGCCGGAGCTTTCGGCAAAGGTTCCAGCATGGGCAACCGTGGTACGGGTACGACAGGGAGTGGTGTCCAGGGAAGTTCGACGGGGAACAGCAATACCGGCAAGTCGACCGGTGTCGGCGGTGTGGGCAGCTGGGACCTGAACGGACGTTCGCTGACCGGTTCACTTCCCATCCCCGTGTACAACGTGCAGGATGAGGGACGTGTCGTGGTAACCATTGTGGTCAATCCCTCCGGAAGAGTCATCAGCACCAGCATCAACAAACGCACCAATACGGTGAGCACCGCTTTGCGGCGTGCAGCTGAAGAGGCGGCACGCAAAGCCCGCTTCAATGTCACCGACGGTGTGAACAACCAGACCGGTACAATCACTTACTATTTTAAATTGAGATAGCTATGGGAACTATTTATTTGTTTTTGGCTGAAGGCTTCGAAGAAGTGGAAGCCTTGTCAGTGGTCGACATCGTTCGCCGCGCCGGACTGTCCATCAAGACTGTTTCGGTGACGGGACAAGAAACCGTGACCAGTTCACACGGAGTGAATATCAAGGCCGACATGCTGTTTGATGCGGAGGCCATCTGCCAGGATGCCGAAATGCTGGTACTTCCCGGTGGACTGCCCGGTGCAACCAATCTGGCTGCCCATGAGGGACTGCGCAAGGTCCTCCTCGGATTCTGTGCGGCTGAACGTCCGCTGGCTGCCATCTGTGCTGCTCCGATGGTCTACGGACAGTTGGGCTTGCTGAAAGGCAAGAACGCCACGTGCTATCCCGGCTTCGAGAAATACATGGAAGGGGCACATGCCACCGGTGCCATGGTCGAGCAGGACGGCAACTTCATTACTGGTAAAGGACCGGGAGCTGCCTTCGACTTCGGCTTTGCCATCGTGACCAAGCTCGCAGGCAAGGCTAAAGCGGACGAAGTAAAAGCCGGAATGTTGCTCGCATGAAGAAGTATGCAATCATAGTGGCTGGAGGCAAGGGGTTGCGCATGGGGACCGAGGTCCCCAAACAGTTTCTCCCCATCGGGGGAAAGCCTGTGCTAATGCGTACCCTGGAGGCTTTTCATGCCTATGATGCTGCAATGGACCTGATTGTGGTACTGCCCGTCGACCAGCAGGCATACTGGGACAGGCTGTGCCATGACCAGGGCTTTGCCGTGCCTCATCGGGTAGCAGATGGCGGAGCGACCCGCTTTCATTCGGTACGGAACGGACTGGCGTTGGCCGGTGATGACGGACTGGTTGCCGTGCACGACGGGGTGCGTCCCTTTGTGGCACGTGAAGTCATTGAGGCTTGTTTCCGTGAGGCGGACTTGCGTGGTGCCGTTGTCCCCGTGACCGATGTCGTGGAGACGGTGCGTCGGGTGACACCCGAAGGCAGCGTGACGGTCAACCGTGCCGACTACAAGCTGGTGCAGACTCCCCAGGTGTTCCGTACCGCACTGTTGAAGCGTGCCTACCGCCAACCTTACTCCGAGAGATTTACAGACGATGCTTCCGTCGTGGAAGCAATGGGTGTGTCCGTCGCATTGGTGCCGGGCAACCGTGAGAATATTAAGATAACCACTCCATTTGACATTCGAGTAGCAGAAGCCTTGACGGGATGTTCGATTTAACTTCGCGTGATATCATGTATTTGCCGGGCGTAGGCCCTCAGCGGGCAGCTGTCCTCAACAAGGAGCTGTCCCTCCATTCCCTGCACGACCTGCTCTACTATTTTCCTTATAAATACGTCGACCGCAGCCGTCTCTATTACATCCATGAGATTGACGGCAACATGCCTTATATCCAGTTGAAAGGAGAAATCCTCAGCTTCGAGACCTTCGGCGAAGGGCGTCAGCGTCGGTTGGTGGCTCACTTCTCCGACGGGACGGGTGTGGTGGACCTCGTGTGGTTCCAAGGCATCAAGTACCTCCTGGGGCGTTACAAGGTACACACGGAATACATCGTCTTCGGGAAGCCGACCGTCTTCAACGGGCGCATCAATGTGGCCCATCCCGACATCGACCCTGCCGAGGGACTGGTGTTGTCGAACATGGGGATGCAGCCCTACTACAACACCACGGAACGCATGAAGCGGGGCGGACTGAACTCCCACGCCCTCGAAAAGCTCACCACCAATCTCTTTGCCCTCCTGAAGGAACCTCTGCCCGAGACGTTGCCTGCCTGGATGGTGGAGAAGCATCACCTCATGTCACTCGACGAGTCTCTCCGCAACATCCATTTCCCCCGTACTCCCGAGTTGCTCCGGCGTGCCCAATACCGCCTGAAGTTTGAAGAACTGTTCTACGTGCAACTGGGCATCCTGCGTTACGCGAAGGACCGGATACAGAAGTACCACGGCTTTGTCTTCAGTCGGGTAGGAGAGGCATTCAACACCTTCTACAGCCGGCACCTGCCCTTCGAACTGACCGGAGCACAGAAGCGCGTCATCAAGGAGATACGCCGCGACATGGGCAGCGGACGTCAGATGAACCGCCTGCTGCAAGGCGATGTCGGCAGTGGAAAGACCCTTGTGGCACTGATGAGCATGCTCATTGCCCTGGACAATGGTTACCAGACCTGCCTGATGGCACCCACGGAAATTCTGGCTTCGCAGCACTGCGAGACCATCCGTCAGTTTTTGGGAGACATGCCCATCCGTGTAGAGCTGCTGACGGGCTCGGTGAAGGGAAAGAAACGTGAAGCCATCCTGAAAGGGGTGACGCTGGGCGAGGTGCATATATTAATAGGTACGCATGCCGTGCTGGAGGACACGGTCAACTTCGCTTCGCTGGGGATGGTGGTCATCGACGAACAGCATCGCTTCGGCGTGGCGCAACGTGCCAAGCTATGGGGGAAGAACACCCGTCCGCCTCACGTGCTCGTGATGACGGCGACCCCCATTCCGCGTACGCTTGCCATGACGCTCTATGGCGACCTGGATGTGTCCGTTATCGACGAGCTGCCTCCCGGACGCAAACCCATCCGCACCATCCATCAGTTTGACAACCGACGGGCAAGCCTCTATGCCTCCATCCGCAGTCAGATAGAAGAGGGACGTCAGGTGTACATCGTCTATCCGCTCATACAGGAAAGCGAGAAGATGGACATCAAGAACCTCGAAGAGGGCTATGAACACATCTGCGCCGAGTTCCCGGAATACAAGGTCAGCAAGGTGCACGGCAAGATGAAACCCGCCGACAAGGATGCCGAGATGCAACGCTTCGTCACCGGTGAGACGCAAATCATGGTGGCGACAACGGTCATCGAGGTCGGTGTGAATGTGCCCAATGCCTCGGTGATGGTCATCGAGAATGCCGAACGCTTCGGACTCTCGCAGTTGCATCAGTTGCGCGGACGTGTCGGTCGGGGAGCCGACCAGTCCTATTGCATCCTCGTGACGGGTTACAAGCTGACGGAGGAGACGCGCAAACGCATCGAAATCATGGTCAACTCCAACGACGGCTTCGAGATAGCTGAAGCAGACCTGAAGCTTCGCGGTCCCGGTGACCTGGAGGGAACACAGCAGAGCGGTATCGCCTTCGACCTGAAGATTGCCGACATTGCCCGCGACGGCCAGCTGTTGCAGTTCGTCCGTGAAATCGCACAGGGAGTGATTGACGCTGACCCTGCCGAGAACCGCCCCGAGAATGCCGTGCTGTGGTCCCAACTCCGTGCCCTTCGCAAGACCAATGTCAACTGGGCAGCCATCTCATGACGGATTGTCCGGACTACATAAAGAGGAGTGTACGGCACATCTCTGTGTGTTTTGCTTGTTTGCATGTTGAAAGCAATTCCTCCTTTTTCCTTGACAGATTTCCCGAGAATCCTCTTTTCAGCTAACGCATACTTTTGAGAAATCGGGTAAAGTAGGCTTTTTTAGGAATATTCATGCGAAACAGATTGCATGGATATGTAGAATAGAGAGCAAAAATGAATAATTATACCGCGAAACAATATTGTTTGGGAGGTCAAACACTTGTGTTTGGTGCGTCAAACAATATTGTTTGACGAGTGAAACAATATTGTTTCATCCGTTGAAGTCAAATGTTCGGAGGTTAAAACACTTGATTTACGAATTTGAAACTCTGTTTTAGGAATATTCACCTCTGGTTTGTTCTCGGAAGCGTTCAATTTGGATGTGTGAAATGGAACGGTTTATTTCCCATTCGTCTTTCTTTCGGATGCCTGCAAGGTGATTTGGTGATATTCTTGACGGCAGACGGACGGATACGGCAGCAAACTGTATTTTGCGAATCGCCTGAGATTTCATTTTTTGTGCACAGCCTCGCATTTGGACCCAAAGAAGGGCACTGTGGAGCGATTCGTTTGACACTTTGACAATTTGATATTTTGCAACTGAAGGACATGTTGTCTGTGAAAAAACAAGGATGAGGTCTAGTGACCGGGATGAATTTATGCTCTATAACATGTGTATGGTGCTTGGAATAACTTCTTATTATACTTATACTTGCAATCGAAACTTCGATTCGTGCTGTTGATATTCCCAGGAGCAGGTTGTGTTGCTCCAACTTTCTCAAGCCACATTCGCGTTGACAAAAATAACGAGTTAATAATACAAGTCTCACCTTAAAAATTTATCGTATGAAAAAACTACTATCCATGTTGTGTACGTCGGGCGTACTTCTGTTTGTGGCATGCCACAGTGACCAGACCAAAGAAGCACTCACAGCTGCTGATGAACAGCAACAGACCACCGAGGTGAACTTCCTAAAGTTATCGTTGGACGAGTATCAGCATCTTTCTCCTGCTGAGAAAGAAGCCCGTCGCAGTATCTTTAAGCTGGGGCAGTATGTGTTGCTGGACAGTATCAATCATTGTTATAAACTGACAATCAGCAAGGAGGAAGCTGTCAAGCAAGATATTCCGGCAGCAGATTATGATTCCTTTGTTGCAGAAATGGAGAAGGCGAATCAGACGATTCAGGAATACATGAAAGCCGGGAAGTCTATCCAACTCACAGACCCACAGAAGAAGGAGTAAGTGAGAGAGGAAGGGGTGTTGGCTTGAGAGGTTTGTATTCAAGAGCAAGGCTGTGTGCCATCGGTTCATCAGAACCGGCACACAGCCTTGCTCTTGTTTCATAATGCTTTCCGGCAAATTCTCCGGAAGCATTTTATCTCTTCTTCTGGCACAGACGAAGCAGTTCGCCAATCCACAGCACCGGGGAGGTGGCGGCTAGCAGGATGCCCCAGGTCTTCAGGTCAAGCGGAACGGTGCGGAACACTTCGCCACCGAACTGCACGATGATGAACTGCCCGATGAGGATGATGGCAGCCACACCTACCAGCACGTAGGACTTGCCCAAGTGACCGAGGGCGGAGTGTGTCGTGCCGAATACACGGGCGTTGAACAGATTCCAGAATTGCAGCAGGACGAACACCGTGAAGAAGATTGTCAAGTCGTGGATACTCATGTCACCATCCATGCCCAGCCAGTAGTACAGACCCAGGAGGATGAGGATAAAGGCGATGCCCGTACCTATAATATTATGGTACATGCCCCGGTTGATGATGAAGTCGCTCTGCTTGCGCGGCTGCTCTTTCATCACGTCCGCACTGGGCGGGATGGATGCCAGTGCCAGAGCTGCGAAGGTGTCCATGATGAGGTTTACCCACAACATCTGCGTCACAGTGAGCGGAATGACGTCGCCCATGAAGCTTCCGGCAAGCACGATGAACATGGCAATGAGGTTGATGGTGAGCTGGAAGGCGATGAAGCGTTGGATGTTCTTGTACAGCGAACGTCCCCACATCACGGCAGTCCCGATGCTGCGGAAGGAGTCGTCGAGCAGGGTGATGTCGCTCGCCTCCTTTGCTACCGAGGTTCCCGTACCCATGCTCAATCCCACCTGGGCGTGGTTCAGAGCCGGGGCATCGTTGGTGCCGTCGCCGGTTACTGCCACGACAGCCCCTTTCTGTTGGAGCAGCTGGACGAGACGTTGCTTGTCCGTCGGTCTTGCACGCGACATGATTTTCAGGTCCATCACACGGTCCAGTGCCTCTTCGTCGCTCAGGGCTGCGAAGTCGGTACCCGTGATACGGTTGCGTTCCGTGTCTTCCGGTTTCCACAGACCGATCTGACGAGCTATCTCGGTTGCTGTTCCCGGTGTGTCTCCCGTCACGATTTTCACACGGATGCCTGCATCCTGGCATTGACCCACGGCAGCCGGTACATCCGGACGGATGGGGTCGGAGATGGCGACGATGCCGAGGAAGATGAATGCTCCTCCTGTAGCGAGGGTGGCACAGTCGGTCGGTTCACCGGCATCCACCACACGGTAGGCAAATCCCAGCGTACGCATCGCCATGTTCTGGTAGGCGAGGAGCTGTTTGTCGATGCCTGCCTGTGCTTGTGCCATCGGTGCCGTTCCGTCGGGAGTGGCGATGAGGGCACACTTTTTTGCCACGATTTCAGGAGCCCCCTTTATGTAGAGAATCCGTTTGCCCAACGCCGAATCAACCAGCGTAGCCATGAACTTGCGTTCAGTGGAGAACGGCAGCTGGTCGACAGTCTTGGCGGCATGGCGCAGCGAGAGGTAGTCCTGTCCCTGAGCCTGCATCCACAGCAGGAGGGCAATTTCAGTCGGATTGCCTACCCCTTTCACGTTGTCGCCCTCTTCTTCGAGGTAAGCCGTGGAGTTGGCGGCAATGCCTTCAGCCACCAGTCGGCTGGCATCCTGAGTCATGTCGAGTTTCTGTCCGTCGAGCACTTCGAACCTGGTTTCGTAGACCTGCATGCGGTTCTGCGTCAGTGTACCGGTCTTGTCGGTGCAGATGACCGTCACGGCACCCATGGTCTCGCAGGCATGCATCTTACGCACCAGGTTGTTGGTGGCAAGCATGCGGCGCATGTTCAGCGCCAGGCTGAGGGTGACGCTCATGGGCAGACCTTCAGGGACGGTCACCACGATGAGGGTCACTGCCATCATGAAGTTGTGGAGGACGATTTTGGCAATCTCCAGGTATTCCGTTGTTCCGCTGACGGTGTGTGCAGCCAGGTAACTGTGCAGCTCGTGCCAGGTAAAGCCGATGAAGGCGAGTGCTGCAACGACGAACCCGACTTTCCCGATGAGGTTGGCAAGCCGTTCGAGCTGGATGTTGAGTGGTGTCTTCTCGTTCGACTCTTCCGTTGCCTGACGTGCCACCTTTCCAATTTCCGTTGCATCGCCGACGTGGAGCACCTGCATCACGCCATGTCCGTCGACAACGGTCGTGCCGCGCATCACATGGTTGGAGGGGTAGGTTGCTTCCTTGTCGAAGTGGGCGGGGTCGGTGGTCTTTTCCACCATCGGTTCACCCGTGAGGCTTGACTCGTTGACCTGCAGCGAGGTCGCCTCCAGCAGTTCACCGTCGGCAGGTATCTCTTCGCCGTTTTCCAGCATGACGATGTCGCCCACGACGATGTCCTTGCGGGGCACTTCATGTACACTTCCGTTGCGGATGACACGGACGAGCGTCTCCTCGTTGGTGGCATTGAGCAGGTCGAACTTCTTGCCGGCATCATACTCGAAGTAGAAGCCGATACCCGTAGCCAGGAAGATGGCGACGATGATGCCGATGGACTCGGCAAACTCTCCTTCGATGAATGAGATGATGAGTGAGAAGACGGCGGCTACAAGCAGCACGCGGATGATAGGGTCGTTGAATTTTTCCAGGTAAAGTTTCCACATCGGGGTGCGGGGCGGAGGTGTGAGGAGGTTGTTGCCGTGTTGGGCACGGCTCTCTTCCACCTGACGGTCATCGAGTCCCCGGTGTTTGAATTGGGATGTTGCCATTGTGTAGTGTTTATTAGAATAGTTATAACAAGATTGGCAAAATTAAGCCATTTCACGGAATATGAGGTAAGAAAGGTCCGGAAAAAGCAATAATCCCGACAAAAGGATGCCGGGTGGGGAGGGATGTTACAAAACTGTTTCAAAGGCGGAAGCGTCTCCCGTCAGTCCCGTGACGGAAGGCGTAAAGGAATTTACGATTTCCCCGGTACGTACTTGACGGGCTTCAGTTCCTGCGTATCCGTCACCTGATGATGGATTTTGAAGGTGGGGAAAGACATCTTCCGGCTATTCCCCGGTGTATAGATGCACAGGATGCCGCTATAGGCTGCCGAGGTGACAGTGGTGTCGCGGAGGAAACAGAGGGTATGTCTGTCACTGGACTCTGTAGTGGTGTAGGTGATGTCAAAATAGCCCAGGCTGTCGCGTTGGACGTGGAGACGGACCTTCGGCGAGGTGTTTCCGCGCATGAAGGCTTCGCTTTGGGCGAGCAGGCGTATTTTCTTTCCGGTCTGACAGTAGAAATAGATGCAGTCCTTTGCACCGCCAATCTGGAGGAAATAGCCGTTGAGCGGACCGTTCAGGTCAGCGGAAGTCGACATCAGGTAGAGGCGTGCATGATTATGAGCGGAAGGGTTGAAGGAGCAGTTCACCTGCATGACCCATCCGGTACGGTCGGGAGTACGGAGCGGAGTGTAGAGACAGGCACTCCCGGTGCGGAGGCTGTCGTTGAGGCGGATAGTCCCGTTGTCCGTCAGACGGAATTTTCCAGTCTCTCCCTGCCATGAGAGCGTGTCATAGGCTGTTGCTTCCTCAATGACTGCATGCCAGCCGGTATCTTCCGTCGGTGATGCTTCCTCCGGTTCTTCCATGAATTCCGGAGGCGTGCATTGGATGAAAATGAGCGCAACCACGCCCAGTATAAGGAGAAAACAGGTCTGTTTCATGGCTCTCAAAGTGTCAGGTAAAGATGTCAGTGACAAAGGTAACACTTCTTTTAAGAACCTGGACTTTCTATCTTGAATCTTTTCTCCTTTCTTTCTTGGCAGTTTATTTGGAAACCTCGGATTATTTAAGCTCTTTTGCACGTCCAAATTTTAGTTTCACTCTTTAATACTACCTAATGACTGCTGTAATTGTTCTTCTCTTCGTTGCGGGCTATGCCTGCATTGCGCTGGAACATGGCTTGAAAGTGAACAAAGCCGCCGTGGCGCTTGTGATGAGTGTTGTGTGCTGGGTCCTCTACATGTCTTTCTGTGACGTCTATGTCCCTCGTTTCTATGCGGATGAGTTTGCTGCTTTCTCGGCATCGGGCGCAGAGGGAAGTCTGCTCGACAGAGCCCGTGCTTTTGCCAACGAGCACCTGTTGCTGCGCCATCTGGGCGACACCTGTGAGATTATTTTCTTCCTCATGGGCGCCATGACCATTGTGGAGACCGTGGATGCCAACGGAGGCTTCAACTTCGTCCGTGACCGCCTCGGCACGCGGAGCAAGCGTGCTCTGTTGTGGCGCATTGTCATCATGACCTTCTTCCTGTCCGCCCTCTTGGACAATCTCACGACCAGCATCGTGATGGTCATGGTGCTTCGCAAGCTCGTCGACGACCCCAAGGACCGCATGGTCTATGCCGCGATGATTATCCTTGCCGCCAACAGCGGAGGCGCCTTTTCTCCCATTGGCGATGTGACCACCATCATGCTTTGGATTAAAGGTAATGTGAGTACGCTCGGTGTCATAGCCGAGGTGTTCCTGCCTTCGGTCATTTCGGTCATTGTTCCCCTGCTGCTCATTCAGGGTCAGCTGAAGGGCGAACTTCGTCCGGTGGCAGACGACCCGTCAGCCTGTCCCTCTTATGATTTCTCAGCCAAGGAACGTCAGTGGGTGTTCTGGTTGGGTGTCGGCGGACTGGTGATGGTCCCTGTCTTCCGTACGCTGACGGGGCTTCCTCCGTTCATGGGTATCCTGCTGGTGCTCGGCATCCTGTGGCTGACGACAGAATTCTTCTATGCACGCAAGCCCAATGTGGAAGGTTCGTGCATGCAGCGTATGGGCAACCTGCTGTGTCGCATAGACCTTGCTACCCTTCTTTTCTTCCTGGGCATCCTGATGACGGTGGCAGTGTTGAGCGAAATCGGTGTGTTGAGCGAGTTCGGACGTTGGCTGGAAGAGGCGTCGGACAATAACGCCTACCTGGTGACCGGCATCATAGGCATTGTGTCGTCGATTGTGGACAATGTCCCCTTGGTGGCAGGTTGCATGGGCATGTATGAGATTGCTCCCGCCACGGTGACTGACCCTGCCCTGCTGAACTTTGTGCAGGACGGTACGTTCTGGCAACTCCTTGCCTACTGTGCCGGTGTGGGTGGCAGCATCCTCATCATCGGAAGTGCAGCGGGTGTCGTGGTGATGGGATTGGAAAAGATTACCTTCGGCTGGTACCTGCGTCGCATCTCCTGGCTGGCACTTGCCGGTTATCTGGCAGGCATCGCCGTCTATTGGCTGGAAAAGCAACTGTTCTTCTGAAGCCAGACTTCCTGAAATAACTTACATAAAACGCGGATGGCATCATCGTGTCATCCGCGTTTTTGCAATTTTTCGGTTAGGAAGTCATGCGAGTTTACCGGGTACGGACGTACCCCTCTTTCTTCAGAAGTTCCACCACCTTGTCACGCAGTTCGCCCTGGATGATGATTTCCCCGTCTTTGACAGCACCACCTACGCCGCAACGTGTCTTCAGCAGTTTGGCCAGTTCCTTCAGGTCTTCCTCCGTTCCGGCGAATCCTTTTACGACGGTTGCCGTCTTTCCACCCCGGTTCTTCTTTTCGATGAATACCCGCAGGTTCTGTTTTTCCTTCTCCAGTGTTTCCGGCTCCTCTTCACCTTCCGTTTCGTAGGCGAAATCAGGGTTGGTGGAGTAGACTATGTTCAGCCGGTCTTTCCAATCGTTTTTCTTCATAGGGGATTGTTGTTGGTTTGGGGTACAAAGATAAACAGGCTATTTGTAAATTGTGAACGATGATAGAAAACAAATGCGGTTCTTTCAACGCTAAGCACGTATCTGTAAACTTCTATAGAAGGATATTCAGCTTCCAGCATCCGGCAAAACGAACCGGAAAGAGTGCCTTTGCCAATTAAATTCGATATGTTTTCCCTTTATTGCTCGGTGTATTATGGAAATATTTCTGTAATTTTGCGTGCCATATACAATTTGAGAACAAAAAACGAACGGGTTATGAGTACCTCTTTGCTACGCGATTTCGATAAAGTGCCGGAGCCTACGCTCCGCCGTCTGCCGTGGTATCTGTCCACGGTGAAGCTGTTGAAGGATAGGGGGGAGCAATATGTCTCTTCTACTCAGATATCTAAAGACATCAATGTCGATGCCTCGCAGATAGCCAAGGACTTGTCGTATGTCAGGGTCACCGGGCGTACCCGCGTGGGGTATGAAATCGATGGATTGATTCGGGCGTTGGAAGCATTCCTGGGATTCACCAACATGCACAAGGCGTTTCTTTTCGGAGCCGGAAGTCTGGGACGTGCCCTCTTGGGAGATTCCGGTCTGCACCAGTTCGGACTGGAGATCGTGGCAGCCTTTGATGTCAATCCTTCCGTCGTGGGAACGGAAGTGGGCGGAGTACCTATATTTCATACGGACGACTTTGCCCGGAAGATGCAGGAGTACCGGGTGGACATCGGTATCCTGACCGTACCCATCAATATTGCCCAGCAAGTGACTGACGACATGGTGGCAGGAGGCATCAAGGCGGTGTGGAACTTTACCCCCTTCCGCATCCGGGTTCCCGAGAACATCGTCGTGCAGAACACCTCCCTTTACGCCCACTTGGCAGTGATGTTCAACCGGTTGAATGTAAATCAGATGTTAAATAAGTAATTCGGCTTTCGCAAGCTCACGTTGCAGTGGGGCGCGAAACTTAAATAAGGAACAATCATGAAGATTATAGCTGTCGGGATGAACTATGCGGCACACAATCAGGAGTTGCATGCCGGCATGGCACTCCCCAAAGAACCGGTTATCTTTCTGAAGCCGGACTCGGCTTTGCTCAAGGATGGCAAGCCATTTTTTATCCCCGATTTCTCCAATGAGATTCATTACGAGACGGAGCTGGTCGTGCGCATCAGTCGTCTGGGCAAGAACATCTCCGAACGCTTTGCACACCGTTACTATGATGCCGTCACCGTGGGCATCGACTTCACGGCACGTGACTTGCAGCGCCGTTTTCGAGAAGCGGGCAATCCGTGGGAGTTGAGCAAGGGATTCGACAATTCCGCCGTCATCGGTACGTTTGTCCCGATGGAGTATTTCAAGGACATTCAGAACATCCGTTTCCACCTCGACATTGACGGGAACACGGTGCAGCGTGGTTGTACCTGCGACATGCTGTTTACCGTAGACCGGATTATAGCCTATGTGAGTCGGTTCATGACGCTGAAGATGGGCGATTTGCTCTATACCGGTACTCCCGTGGGGGTAGGTCCCGTCAGCATCGGACAGCATTTGCAAGGCTATCTGGAAGGGGAACGGGTGCTTGACTTCTACGTTCGTTAGACAAAGATTCAGAAACTCACAAAACTTATAGACAGATGAACATACGCGTAGGATTCGGTTTCGACGTACATGCTTTGGTTCCCGGACGCGAACTGTGGTTGGGAGGCATACGCTTTGAACACGAGTTGGGATTGTTGGGGCATTCGGATGCCGACGTATTGATACATGCCATTTGTGATGCCTTGCTGGGAGCAGCCAACATGCGTGACATCGGTTATCATTTTCCGGACACGGCAGGCGAGTTCAAGGACATAGACAGCAAGGTCCTGTTGGCAAAGACTGTCAGTCTCATCGCCTCAAAAGGCTACCGGGTAGGTAACATCGATGCCACGGTCTGTGCCGAACGTCCCAAGCTGAAAGCACGCATCCCTGAGATGCAGGAGGTGCTGGCACGAGTCATGGGAGTGGAGACCGACTGTGTGTCCATCAAGGCCACGACGACCGAGAAATTGGGTTTCACCGGACGGGAAGAGGGCATCTCGGCTTATGCCACTGTCTTGATAGAGAAAGTATAAGGTAGGGAGCGGCTGTTGCCTTCCGTCCTGTCATTTGTGCTTCTTTTCTCCGATGATGTTCTGGATGTCCTGCAGGCTCATGCGTCCGGTGATGACTATGAGGGTGAACTCCTTGGGCTCGTCCGCCAGGACGACAAACTCGTTGATGCCGTTGGAGTGCTTTTTCAGGAGGATGTCCACCTTCTCCCCATCGTCGCGTACACGTACCAGTGACTCATAGCCGTGTTTGGGGGTAAAGCCGGTCACAGCCTCACGCAGCTTTTGGATGACAGGAGCCTTTTCGCTGTTGAGCACCTGGAGGCTTTCCAACTTTTGTCCGATGCCTTCCAGCTGCAATCCATCGACCTTGATGTCACTCATCATGCTGAACATGGCTTTGGAAACATAGACTGATGTGACGCCCTCCATCTCCGAGAAGCGGTCAAACAGATTTTCCTGGGCGTAGGTGACGAAAGAGCAGAGCCAGAGCAAGGCTCCGAGTATATACATGCGTTTCATTGTGGTAGTTGTTTGATGTGGTTCAATTGTTCGATTACTTGTTCATGGGCTTTCTCTGTGGTTTGGCTGGCGGTCTGTACGCCTTCCATTCCCCGCCGGAGTCCGTAGGCGAGGATGGAGAGTGCCTTTTCGGTTTCTCGCTGTGCCTCTTCCGGAGTGGCGCACGTGTCTTTCGGGGTGGGCGGTTGTGCCGGACGCAGGAAATAAACTCCCGTACTCACGAGCAGACATATCATGGCTGCCATGCCGAGCAGGCGTCGCCAGTGGATAACGGGGCGGTGGAAATGCCGTTCCGTCTCGTTTTCCTCCAGCCGGTCGATGAAAGCCGACAGCCGTTCCTCCATGCCTTCGGGGACTTCAGGAAGGTCCTCCTCCGTCAGCTGACGGAACATGTCACGGTCAGCATGCAGGGCAGGAGGCACATCCGTCCGTGCAAAGTATTCCTTCAAGGTCTGTTCTTCTTCGGCAGTGGTCTCTCCTGCATAGAAGCGTGCCAGGAGCTTTTCGATATCATTGGGTAGCATCATGGTCCATCCGTTTAAATTGTTCACGTATCTTTTTGCGGGCACGGGAGAGGAGCACGCGGATGTTGGTCGCATTCAGTCCCGTCGCCTGTTCAATCTCTTCAAAGGAGCAATCATTGACGTCGCGCAGCCACATGACCCGTCGTTGCTTGTCGGGCAGCCGGCTTATGAGGCTTTTGGCATGTTCCGCTTCGTCATGCAGCTCGGTGGCGTGTCCCGGTGAGTCGTCGGTTGCCAGTGTCACCTCTTCGGGCGTACAGGTGTCGGTGTCGTGTATGTTCCTGCGCATCCAGTCAAAGCAGAGGTTCTTCACCAGCATCACACCATAGGCTTCCGCGTTTTCCACTCCCTCCAGTTCGTTTCGCCTGTTCCATAGTTTTGCGTAAGCTTCCTGCACGAGGTCTTCCGCATCCTGTGTGTTGCCCGTCAGACGGAAGGCCGTGTGGTAAAACCGTTTATGGCAGGGGAGGAACCGACGTTTGAACTCAGTGGTGTCCATGCTTGTGTCCCGTTTGCTCGTTGACTACCCGGGCGATGTCGTCTCTGTTGAAGCGTCCCTTAATCTGCACCAGGGTACAATCTTTCTCCTCGCTGCAGGCAATCAGCAGTTCGCGGATTACTTTGTTCTTGATGCGTGCGTAGATGTGCACCTTTTCGCCGTCATCGTTCACACGCACCATGGTTTCATATCCTTTGTGCGCCAGTGCCGCCACTCTTCGGTCAAAACGGCGTTTCACTCCGGCGGAACATTTCTCCATGTCAAGTACACGGACGGTCCTTACCTTCTTGGCAAATTGTTCCTCCGGTTCATTGCCCATGAAGAGTTTGCCCATTGCCGTCACGATTGCCGGGATTTTGATATATTCGGCGTTCCGTTCCCTCTTGAATTCATCGAATAAAGCGTCGCCTTGTGCCAGGGCAGGCATGCTGAGGCAGAGGAGCAACAAGGTCAGGATGTATGTTTTGATGTGCATGGTGTCTTTTTTAGGTTTTAAATCTGAATGAATGGTTTGAAAGCACTTTCATTCTTATAGACGCAAGTCGTGCGCAAGTTGTTACATCAATGAGCCGATTTTTTTGTCGGGATGTCCGGACGAGGTGTCAGCGGTCGGGTGTCTTGGTCTCCGGATGCCGGGTTGCGCTCAGCTCAATCCGTTCCCACAGCCATCGGGGAATCAGTCGCCACAATGCCACCAGCATCCGGTAACGTCCGTCAATGATGACGACACGCTGACGATGGGTGATGGCGCGGAAGATGCGGCGTGCGACGTCAGCCGGGCGCATCAGCATCGGGTAATGTCCGCCTTTGAGCAAGTCCGTGTCAACGAAACCCGGACGTATGTCCGTGAAGGAGATGTTCAGGTGCTGGGTGCGTGAGAGTTGGGCAAGGGCTTCCAGGTAGGTGTTCTGATAACGCTTGGTGGCAGAATAGGCAGGGGCAGGTCCGAGACCCTTTGTCCCGGCAATGGAGCTGACGACGGCAATCTGTCCTCCTTCGCCACGTTCCTTGAAATAGTTGAATGCTGCCGTTACCATCCGGGTGAAGCCTTCCACGTTGGTACGTACGGTGGCAAGTTCGGTGTCGGCGTCCAGCCGGGGATTCTGAAACCCGATGCCGGCGACATGCAGGTAGACCTCCATGCCACCCATTTCGTCGATGAGGCTGTGCAAGGTATCGGCGGCATTTTCGTGACAAATGTCCATCGTCCGTGTGAACACATGTCCCGGAGCCAGCAGACGGAAGCCTTCGAGCAATTCGCTGCGACGTCCGGTGAGCCCGACTGTCCATCCGTCGCTGATGAACTGAAGCGCCGTCTCTCTGCCGATGCCCGAGGTAGCGCCCGTGATGATGATTCGTTTCATAACCAGTGATAAGTATAGCAATTACGTCGGCAAAGTTAACCGATTTGTGCCAAAGGCAGATACCGGTGCAGGGACTGAATGTGGCTGCTGACGGCTGTGGTGATAAAATGTAAATAGGATGGTTGGTATTTTGCGGATAATATTCTTTAATGAGGCTGCAAATCTTTTATTGAAATAACTTTTGCTATCAAAATGTAAGTAGTATATTTGCCGCATCATCAGCAGATGATGACAAGATATGGATTGTTCAACTTCCGCAGGCATGTCCTGACCCTGTCACCTGACAGTGGGACGTGTGCGAAACTTAAAAAGTAGATTATATAAACCTTACTAGTATGACAACAGACAGTAAAACCCGTGTGGAACACGATTTGCTGGGCAAGCGTGAACTGCCCGCCGATGCACTCTACGGCATCCAGACTTTGCGTGGAGTGGAGAACTTCTCCATCAGCCGTTTCAAACTCGAATACTATCCGGCTTTTATCAACGGACTGGCTTACACCAAGCAGGCGGCTGCCGAGGCGAACCACCGGCTGGGGCTGCTCACCGACGAGCAGTATGCCGGCATCAAGGCTGCGTGTGAAGACATCGTAGCAGGCAAGTATCACGAGGAATTTCCGGTTGACATGATTCAGGGTGGCGCAGGTACGAGCACCAATATGAATGCCAATGAGGTGATTGCCAACATTGCGCTGTTGCACATGGGACACAAGCCCGGAGAGTATGAATACTGTTCGCCGCACGACCATGTGAACCGTTCCCAGTCGACGAACGACGCTTATCCTACTGCCATCCACATGGGACTGTATGCCAGCCATCTTGCTCTGTTGCCCCACTTGGAGGCATTGATAGCCGAGTTCCGTAAACGGGGCGATGACTTTGCCAACATTGTCAAGATGGGTCGTACGCAGTTGGAGGATGCCGTCCCCATGACACTCGGACAGACCTTCTACGGCTTTGCCAGCATTCTTTCCGACGAACTGCTCCACCTGAATGAAGCTGCTGCCGACTTCCTGACGGTGAACCTGGGAGCTACCGCCATCGGTACAGGTATCTGTTCCGAGCCGGGATATGCCGAGAAGGCTGTGGAGGCATTGGCACGCATCACCGGCTGGAAGGTTCAGCTGGCGAAGGATTGGGTCGGCGCAACGTCGGACACTTCCTGCATGGTGGGTTACATGTCGGCATTGAAACGTGTGGCAGTGAAGATGAGCAAAATCAGCAATGACCTCCGTCTGTTGGCCAGCGGACCGCGTTGTGGCTTGGGCGAAATCAACTTGCCTGCCCGTCAGCCCGGGTCGTCCATCATGCCGGGTAAGGTCAATCCGGTCATTCCGGAGGTAGTCAGCCAGGTAGCCTTTAAGGTCATTGGCAACGAGCTGTGTGTGACGATGGCAGGTGAGGCCTCGCAGATGGAGCTGAATGCCATGGAACCTGTCATGGCACAGTGCTGCTTCGAGTCGGTAGACCTGATGTGCAACGCCTTTGATACGCTCCGAACCTTGTGTGTGGAAGGCATCACGGCAAATCCCGAACATTGTCAGGCGGAAGTGCGCAACAGCATCGGTATCGTCACGGCACTGAATCCCTACATCGGTTACGACCACTCCACGAACATCGCCAAGAAAGCCTTGGAGACCGGACGCAGTGTCTATGACCTCGTGCTGGAGGAGGGCATCCTGACTCAGGAAGACCTGGATACCATCCTTGACCCGAAAAATATGATTCGGCCCGTGAAGCTCGATATCCGGGCTAGAAAATAAGCGAAGACTGTCTTTCCCAAATTCTGAAGAGGGGTACATCGAAATGAGCATCGTGCTTGTTGGGATGTACCCTTTTCTTTTTGGGACGTATCGGCTTTAGAAGGAAAAACACTACTTTTGCCCTCCACACAGAGGCGTGTCATCGAGTTGACGCGGCTGCGTGAGTTGTCCAATAAAGAAGCGGCACAGGTCCTGGAGTTGAGCGAACAGACCGTGAAGAATCAGCTGTCCATCGGTTTGAAGGCACTCCGTCGGGAGTTGAGCAGGCTGGCTGTGCCTCTTTGGTTGTTATTTTTTATTAATTGAGGTCTTTTGATGGTACTTCCAATAAAGAGTCTTGTCTTACTTAGCAGAAAGCAATGATGAAAGAAACAGATTATAAATATCGGAACGATTTACTCTCATCGGAAGAGTTGCGTGAGGCTCGTGAGAAGGTAAACATGGCGTCTGACGAAGCCCTGGAGGAAGTCATGCGTGAGGTATGGATGAATGAGGAGTTTGATACGTCAGGCGTTGAGGAGGCAAGTCTGCAACGCATGAAAGCACGCATTGATGCACGTATTGACCAAAGCGACAACCTGCAGGCAGCGGCTCCCGTACGTCGTTTCTCCTTGGCAAAAGTACTCCGCATCGCTGCGGCGGTGTTGTTGCCGTTGTTGATGTTGACCACCTGGTATTTTTACCAGGAAAGTCGTGTCGTGGAGGCTGAGCAGATGGTGGTGTCGACAGGCAGGGGAGAAAAGGCACACATCACATTGCCTGATGGCACGTCGGTATCGCTGAATGCCGACTCAAAGCTGAGCTATGTTCCGCATCTATATAATAAGGAGGAAAGGCACATCAGCTTCTCCGGAGAAGCTTACTTCAAAGTGGCTAAGGATAAGGAACGTCCGTTCCGCATTGATGGCGATGGCTTGGAAGTGGAAGTCCTGGGCACAGCATTCAACCTGAAAGTCCGTCCCGGTAAACCGACGTCCGAGTTGTATCTGGCGGAAGGGAGCGTCCGCCTGACTTCCGGTAAGACCGCTGAAGAAGTTGTGCTCGCTCCGAAGCATCGTGCCATCATCGATTGTTCCAACGGACACATTACCGTTGTTGGCGAAGAGGATGCTGATGCAGCCACTGCCTGGCTGAGGAACGAGATGGTCTTCAAGGATGCTGCATTCCCCCGGATTGTGGAACAGTTGGAAGAAGTTTATGGAGTTCACATTGATTATCGTGGCAGTAAGACGCCGGAAGACCTGTTTACCGGTACGCTGTTTACGACAGACCTGATGGAGTCCTTGAAGATTCTGGAAAAGACATATAATTTGAACGTGGATATACAAGGTAAAGAGATTGTATTGTCTCAGCAATAGTTTTTCAATAGGTGTGTTTACAGACCTTGCTGTTCCTTCCGTTGTCCGACGGATGGAACACAAGTGTTTGATTTATCAGACACATTCGTTTGACTCACCAAACACAAGTGTTTGACCTGACAAACATAGTAGTTTGATGGACCAAAGTATAATACCTTTCTAAGCTAAGTATAATACTTTGATAGGCTGAGTATGATACTTACCTATGTCAAACCAGTTAGTTTGGCAGGTCAAACGCTTGTGTTTGCCTGGTCGAAGACTTGTGTTTGACAGGTCAAAAGCAAATGTTCGGAGGGTGTGTCAAGTATGACATTCCCTCTTTCTTTTTTCAGGTATTGGGTCCAAATCGGGTAAAAGATGTTCTATAACATAGAATTTTGTTGGTACTTCTTTCGGACGGGTGTGTCTTTACAGTCAGAAAGTTGAATTAGTAACCTAAAACGAATGTAACATGCAGAAACATTTGAGCCTGAAACATGGTGTCCTGACTCTGCTCCTGGTGCTGGGCAGTTGTGTCGGTCTGTACGCACAGCAGGAGCAGCGGGTAACACTGAACCTGAAGAATGTCTCCTTGAAAGAGATGTTCCGTGCCATTGAAGAACAGAGCACTTACCGGTTCTCTTACCGGAACAATGTAGTCGATGACCGTGCAGACATCACGGTCAGCAAAAAGAATGTGGCGGTATCCACCGTATTGACCGATGTCCTGCCGGCACGTGGACTGGATTATGAAATCGTCTCTTCCAAATCAATCGTGGTATTCCAGCGGCGTGCATCTACCGGGAAGCGAGGCGAAAAGAAAACCGTCAAAGGTGTGGTAAAAGATGAACAAGGCATTCCCGTCATCGGTGCCTCTGTGAAGGAGAGCGGGACGTCCAATGGGACGGTGACCGATCTGGATGGCAATTTCAGTTTGAGCGTTGCCGAGGATGCAATCCTGGATGTGACTTATATCGGGTATGCGGCACAGCACGTGAATACGTCGGGAAAGTCCGTGCTGGACATTCAGATGGCAGAGGATGCCGAGCAGCTGCAAGAAGTGGTAGTCACCGGTTATATGGCTGAGAAGAAGGCCAGCCTGACAGGGTCCGTAGCCGTCATAGACATGAAGGATGTGGCAGACATACCCACGGGCAATGTCCTGACTACCCTGCAGGGACGTGTGGCTGGAATGAATATCACGACCGATGGCCGTCCCGGTGGAAGCAATGTGGACGTCAAGTTGCGCGGAACGACCACCATCAACAACTCCGCTCCTCTGTATGTCATCGACGGAGTCCCTACTCATGATAACATGTCAACCATCCTGTCATCGAACGATGTAGAGTCCATCCAGGTGCTGAAAGATGCAGCCTCGGCTGCGATTTATGGTGCGCAGGCTGCAAATGGAGTCATCATCATCACGACCAAACGGGCACAGGAAGGAGTAATCAAGGTGGATTTTGACATGTCCCTTTCCTTGCAGACATTCAGTACCGGGCTCGACCTGCTCGATGCCAACCAATGGGGACAGGTCTATTGGCAGGCTTATAAGAACACGTATGGAACGCATCCCAACAGTGTGGTTTATGGCAATGGAGAGACGCCGGAGTTACAGCCGTTCTATTATGACGAAGACGGAGTCCGGATACGGACCGGCAATACCGACTGGGTAAAGGAAATCTATCACAATGCGTGGATGCAGAATTACAACCTCTCCCTTTCCCGTGGCTTTAAGGATGGCAGTGTGGCACTGACCATGAACTATATGAACCAGGACGGACTGGTCCGTAACTCAGATTATGAACGCTTTAATACCCGTCTGACCTCCTCGTTCCATTTTCTGGACAACAAAATACGGGTGGGAGAGAGTATCTCGGTGAACCGTTGGAAGGAACATCTGCATCCGGGAGGCATCGAGGAGAATGTGGTGGCACAGCATCCTGCCATCCCCGTATATGACGAGGAGGGAGGCTATGCCGGCGGGTATGTGGATGTGTTGGGAGACCGTCCGAACCTTATCCGGCTGACTGACAATGAAGCGAACAACCGGCATACGAACTGGCGTATCTTTGGAAATGCTTATTTGGAGGTTGAGCCGGTGAAACGACTGATTTTCCGTTCCAACTTCGGTGTGAACTACCTGACCGGGTTCAACTCCGTATATGTGCCCAAGTGGCGGGAAGGGTCACGCTCTGTAAATATCAATGAGCTGACCGTGCGTCAGGATAACAGCATGCAGTGGATCTGGTCAAATACGCTGAACTACAGCCTCGATTTCGGAAAGAACTCGTTGGTGGCATTGGCCGGTATGGAGGCGAAAAAGGAATACGGCGAACATGTCCAGGGATACGGACAGGGGCTGGTTATCGATGACTTGGACTATCGTTACCTCGACGTAGTGACATCTGCCAAGAACGTAGGCAATAATTCCAGCACGTATGCCATGATATCCTACTTCGGAAAGGTGAATTATGCCTGGGACAACAAGTATCTGATTTCAGGAACGCTGCGTCGGGATGCTTCTTCACGCTTCGGACAGAACAATAAGGCGGCTGTTTTTCCGTCCGTCTCTGCCGGATGGCGTATCTCCGCCGAACCCTTCATGCAGAAGACCTCTTCATGGCTGGATGACCTGAAGTTGCGTGTGTCATGGGGAGTCAACGGTAATGACCAGATTGATAATACGGCAACCTACAGCAAGTACATCTCCGACTTGAATACCGGTTCCTACAATCTCTCGGGTGACGGATTTACCTTGTTGCAGCCGTACGGACCATGTCTGCCAATCCGGATTTGCGCTGGGAGCAGACCGAACAGCTCAATTTTGGTCTGGATGCTTCCTTCCTGAACGGCAGACTGCTCTGGACATTTGACTATTATAACAAGGAGACGACCGACATGCTGATCCGCAAGGACTATATCGCAGTGATTGGAGAAGGAGGCTATTACTTCTATAACGGTGCCCGCTTGACAAACAGAGGCGTGGAGACGACACTCACCTGGCGCGACCGCATCCGCGACTTCCATTACGATGTGACCTTTAACATGTCGTATTACAAGAATCGCGTAGCCGACCTGCCTACGGACATCTATTATACGTATGGTGGTGGAAACGGCATCGACAAGTCCATCGTCGGGCAGCCTTTCGGTTCGTGGATGTCTTACCGCACGGACGGTGTCTTCCGTACCCAGGAGGAGGTCGATGAATACTTGAACAAGTATGGGTTCATCCGACATTTCGCGTGATGCGGCAATCATGCAGTGCATATAGCCTCAATTCAAAGTATCGTTCATCCCTAAATCCATATGCCGTTCTCTTTATGACCTTTATCTTGTTGTTGATGCCTC